>DYGJ01000076.1:0-585 GCA_020724765.1 Thermotoga sp.
TGGAGGCGGGGTCTCGAGCCATCGTTCGAGTTTCTTCACCGCAGCGGCCCGCGAGGTCGCGTTGCGCGCAGAGTAGCCTGCCACAAGATGCGAAGCCTCTGGGACGTGGTGAGAGACGAACTTCTCCAGCCCGCCAAGGACGGCCGTGTCCGCGAACGATTTCTCTCGCTCCAGTGCCAGCACTTTGCCCAACAGCGCGCGTTCGGCAGCCCCCTGGTCTGTTGTCGGCATGGTCCGATCCCTCTATACTAAAGGACGCTGAGGAGGCGGTCCAAACTGGAGATCCTGACCTACCCCAACCCAATTCTGCGACGGCCCACGACCCCGGTGGAGCCGGGGAGCGCTGAGGCCCACGCGGCCGCGGCTGCCCTGCGCGCAGCGTTTGGCGGGATCGAGGCCCTCGGACTTGCCGCAAACCAGATCGGCCTCCCGGTGCGGGCGATCCTCGTTCGGCTCGGGGGCGAGGAACGGGTGCTGTTCAACCCCGAGATTGTAGGGCGGAGCCCGGAGATCGACGTTAGCTGGGAGGGTTGTCTGTCTCTCCCCGGCGTAGAGGCCGAGGTCCCTCGGGCGAAGCAGGTGGGT
>DYGJ01000076.1:595-8930 GCA_020724765.1 Thermotoga sp.
GATGGACGAAGGCGGAGCGTTGGTTGAACTCCACCTCTCCGAGCTTGAAGCCCGGGTGGTGCAGCACGAGGTGGACCACCTCGACGGCGAGCTGTACGTGGACCTCCTTTCCAAGGACGAGCGCCGGCGGGTGCTCGCCGAGTTCCGCCTTGCCCAGCAGGTACAGAAGGAGCGAGTACCTTCACCAGCGTAGGGTTGCGCGTCGCATTCGCGGGGAGTGGCGCGTTTGGCGTGCCCGCCCTTTGTCGGCTTGCTGAAACGTATGGGGTCCTTCTTGTCATCTCTCAGCCCGATCGGCCGGCTGGCCGGGGACTCAAGCTGACCGCCCCCCCGACGAAGGCCGCGGCTCAGGAACTAGGGATCCCCGTGCTCCAGCCGCGGACCATCAACGCTCCTGCGATGCTCGGCCAGTTGCGATCCCTAGATCTCGATTTCCTCGTCGTGGCGGCGTTCGGTCAATTCGTGCGGGAGCCCGTGCTCAGCCTCCCTGGGCACGGCTGTGTGAATATCCACGCTTCGCTCCTGCCTGCATACCGCGGGGCGGCACCGGTGGCATGGGCGGTCATTCGGGGAGAGAGGGAGACCGGGGTCACAACGTTCGTGCTCGATGAGGGGATGGACACAGGTCCGATCCTGCTGCAACGGGCGGTTCCGATCGCTGAAGAGGATACGGCTGGCGAGGTGGAGAGCCGCCTTGCGGCCCTCGGAGCAGAGCTGATTGTGGAGTCGCTTCGGGGTGTCGCTGACGGAACAGTGCCCCCGTGGCCCCAACCTGAGGAAGGGACGCTTGCCCCGAAGCTCCACAAGGAGGATGGGCGGATTCGCTGGGAGTGGGCGGCTCGGCAAGTTCATGACCGTGTTCGCGGCACGAACCCGTGGCCGGGAGCGCACACAACCCTGCGGGACAGGCTGGTGAAGGTCCACCGGACGCGGGTCGTGGCTGAGGATCGCGTGGAAGCCCTGCCGGGGGCGATCCTCCCTCGCCATGACCGACTGCTCGTGGCGGCGGGGAAGGGAGTGTTGGAGGTTCTCGAGCTTCAGCCCGCAGGCTGTCGCATCCTCACCGGCCGAGAGTTCGCCAACGGCTACTGCCGCTGTCCGGGCGGGCGGTTTGGGTAGCTTGTACTCAGGTTTGCAGTTCGGGGAAACGAAGTCGTCCGAGACGGTGATCAGCACGGAGGTAAGGCGAATGGAACGTCAAGAGGACATTCTGAAAGGAGCGTTGCTTCTGGAGAAGCGGGGGAAAGCGTTGTACGAGCAAAGCGCCTTGGGAACAGATAACGGAGCCGTGCGGGATGTCTTTCTCAACCTCGCCCAGGAGGAGGGGCGACACATCGAGATCCTGTCCAAGGCGTTCGCAGGCCTGATGCGTACCGGAAAGGTTGACGTGGAAACCCCGGCGGACAAACCGACCGCTGTCGCGACGGACATTCTGACGGATGCGGTGAAGGCGGACATCTCAGCCGCCTCCTATGAGGCGGCGGCTCTCTATGCGGCGATGGCGCTCGAAGAGCGTGCAGTTGCGTTCTACTCCGGCGCGGAACGGGAGTCTGCCGGTGAGGCCAAAGCCCTCTACAGTTGGCTCGCTCAGTGGGAGCGGTCCCACCTCGACCTCCTCACGGCCCTCGATGAGGAACTGCGCCAGAGGGTGTGGAACGACCAGCGCTTCTGGCCTTTCTGAGCCGTGTCGGGGTGGCCGCGGACCTACGAATTCGTGGTCCGTGATCCGCAGGGGCCTTCCTGGTCCACGGACAACGGTCTACGGACGACGGTCCTCGCCGCGGGACTCCAGTGTTCTCGCGTGGCCGGAGGCTCCGCGAGAACATTCGCCTGAACTAGCCGAGCCACATCGGGTCGGGGTCTACCTTGAGCCAGGACGGAGGCTGGGGAAGAGCCTCGGCGAGGCGGTCCACCACGTCTCCCCTACCCCGCACGAGCAACTGGGCGCGGGGGATCCCTCGGCGAGGAAAGAGGCGGGCCGGACCGAGAACCTCGAACCTGCGGCCGAGGAGGTCTTCCGCCAGCGCACCCGCCTTCGCTTCGGCGTCCCGACCGGTGGCGATCATCCGCACCAGGCGCGCGAACGGCGGATAACGTAGGCTCTCCCGGTACCCCAGTTCTTCAGCGTAGAACGCGGCGTAATCCGCCTCCAGGGCGGAGCGGATCGCGTAGTAGCCGGGTTGGTCGGACTGCACTACCACTTCGCCTGGACGCTCCCCGCGTCCGGCCCGTCCCGCTGCTCCGGCGATGAGCTGGTATGTCCGCTCCCCGGCGCGGAAGTCCGGCGTCGAAAGGAGCTGATCGGCGTTCACGATCCCCACGAGGGAGATCCCCGGGAAGTCGAGGCCCTTTCCCACCATTTGCGCCCCGACGAGGATCTGGATCTTGCCCTTAGCAACAGCACAAAGGATCCGGTCGCGGTCCCGCACCGTGTCGGCATCGAGGCGGGCCACCGTTGCCGACGGAAACAGCCTTCGCGCCTCGTGTTCCACCCGCTCCGTGCCCACACCGAACAGGTGGAACCGGTCTTCCCCGCAGCTTGGGCACCGCAGGTCGCGGACAGCCTTCCCGCACGTGTGGCAGTGGAGTGCGCGGTCGGCGAGGTGAAACACGAGGGGGATCTCACAATCAGGGCAGCGAAGGATGGACCGACAGCGGCACACAGCGCCAGTGTAGAACCCGAGCCGGTTCAGGAACAGGAGCACCTGTCCCCGCTTGCCGAGATGGCGGTGGATCGCCTCCTGCAGGATTGGGCCGATCACGGCGTCGCCCCGCGGGGCCACGCTGACCGTGGGCCGTGCTCCGACCACCCGGTCCGGGAGAGAGAGGAGTTCGAGTTCACCCTGGGTAGCGCGGTAGAACGTCTCCACTGCCGGCGCGGCTGCGCCGAGGACCACAGCAGGTCCCTCGCGTGCCGCGCGCAGCTCGGCCACGGCCCGAGCGTGGTAGTACGGCGCCATGTCCTCCTGCTTGTAGGCGGGCTCCCCCTCCTCGTCGAGGGCGACCAGACCCAGATCGCGAAGCGGGAGAAAAACGGCCGATCTCGTGCCCACCGCGCACCGTACCTCACCCCGCAGGGCGCCGTGCCAGGTCCGCCATCGCTCGCCGGGAGGGAGTTCCCCGAAGTACGTCTCCGGGGGAGAGCCGAGGACACGCCCGGCCCGCGCCCACAGCTGAGGGAGGAGCGACACCTCGGGAGCGAGGAGAAGGGACGTCTTGGCCCGGGCCAATCCCTCGGCAACCGACCGCAGGTAGACCTCGGTCTTCCCCGATCCGGGAGGCCCGAACACGAGGTACTTCTTCCCACTTCCGATCCCCGCCTGGATCGCCTCCACCGCTGCACGCTGGGCCGAGTTGAGCGTGATCGTCTTCTCCTCCTCCTGGTATGAGAACGGAAGCCGCCGTGGGCGGAGGATTCCCTTGTGGAGGAGCGTCCCCATCGCCCGCCCGCCGCCGGGCAGCTGCCGCAGTTCTGCTGCCCCGGTCACCCCCTCGCCGATTGCGATGATGACCCGCGCTTGCGCCGGAGCGCGGGAGGCAAGCGTGGCTGAGATCCGAACTGCCGTATCGGGGGGGAGAGCCAGCTCAACCTCGCGGGCCCGGGCACGGCTGGGTGGAGGAGCGAGCCGTGCCAGAGCCAGCCCGAGGCCTACGAACGAAAGGTCCGAGATCTGCTTGATGAGATCGAGTGTTGAAGCAGGCAGGGACGGACCTGTTGTGGCCTCAACGGGCAGAAGGCGTCCCGCGAACGTCGGTTCGTCGGCCACGCCGACCACGATTCCCCACACGTGGCGCGTTCCGAACGGGACCCACACCCGATCGCCCACCGCCACGGAGAGGTGGGGCGGGACCTCGTAGTCGAACGGGGCGGCCCGGGGGATGGGGAGGGCCACCCGGGCGATCACGTCCTGCCCTCCCGCTGGTCCAGGTAGACCAGAACGCCGCGCACGGACATCGCCAGGTCCCCCCGTGCGGGTCCCGACAGGACGAGACCGTCCCGTTCCGCCTCGACGAGAACGCGCTCCACAACCGCCGCCTCATTGGGGTGAGGCCGCCGGATCTCGGCCACCCGCTCGACCCACGACCGGAGGAGCGCCGTGTACTGGGGGAGGAGCTGCGGGGATCCGGGTCCGTAGTGAGTGAAGAGGAGCCGCTGGGGATTGAGCGCGGCGAGCCGGTCGAGGGTCGCCAGGGACAGATCGAGGTCGAAGCTCGGGGGAACGGTGGATGGGATGAGCGTTCCTTCGAGATAGAGCCCCACCGCATCCCCGGTGAAGAGGAGCTTCTGCCCTTCGGCGAAGTAACACAGGTGGTGGGGGGCGTGTCCCGGCGCATCCACGGCGCGGATCCGGAACTGGCCCAGGGAGAAGACCTCCCCGTCCTGGGCCGCGTGGAGGCGCTCTTCCGAGATGGGGACGACGGTTCCGTAGAGGGGGAATCGCTCGCGGACCGCCTCCTTCACCGACGCCACGAGGCGCGACGGGTCGACGAGGTGCCGCGCGCCGCGCGTGTGCACGACGACCTTCGCCGCGGGGAGTTCTCTGAGGAGCCCTCCCGCCCCGCCCGCGTGGTCGAGGTGGATGTGGGTGAGGAAGATCCAGCCTACATCTTCACGGGCGATGTCCAGGCGCTCGAGCGCGGTTAGGATGCGTTCCTGGGCGAGCGAGGTCCCCGCCTCGATGAGGGCCGCCGGCTTCCCGCCCAGCACGTACACCCCTCCTTGGCCAGCGGCACCGAACTGGTTCGTGTCCAGGAACCACACCCCGGGATGGACTTCGGTCAGAGGGAGCCGACTAGGAGTCACAGGAACCACCCCGTCGCGATCCCCAGCCACAGGAACAGGCTGGCCACACCGCACGACAGCACGGCGACCGGGATCCCGTCCCGCAGCCAAGCCCTGGCCTCTACGGCCTGACTGGCGCGGTCGGCGATTGAAACAAGGACCATGTTTGCGGCTGAACCCAGGGGGGTCCCATTCGCGCCCAGCCCGACCCCGAGGGCGAGCGCCCACCACAACGGGGTAAGGGGGATTCCCGTCCCCGCCAGGCCTCGCACGAGGGCAATGAGGGTGACCGTGGCCGGAATCGCGCTCACCACCCAGCTCAGAACCGCTCCCAACCACAGGAGGAGAAGCGCCAAGATCAGGACCGAACCGCCTGCCGCGGCGACGGCCCACTGTCCGGCAACCCCCAGTGTCCCGCTCGCCTCGAGGCCGCCCGTGATCACGAGCAGTGCGGCGAGGAAGATAAGCAGGTCCCACTCAACTCCGTGAAGGAACGATTCGATGCTCGGCCTCAGGATGAGCGCGCTTAGCGCGGCTCCGAGGAGGGCGATCACGCCGGGGGTGAGGCCGATGGCGTGGTGAAAAGCGAACAGAGCGAACACGAGGGCGAGCACGGCCACCAGCCTCCCCATCGCCCGGGGATGGGTGAGCACCTGGCGTTCGTCCATCGCCATCACCGCTTCCACGTTCGAGGCGTGGGAGGTGGCCCGGCGTCTGAACCGAACAAGGAGGAACGTCATCGCTACCGCGAGCACGATCAGCGCAACGGGCAGCATGTGGGTGAGGAACGCGTTGAACGAGAGCTCCGCTGCCGATCCGATGAGGATGTTCGGCGGGTCGCCGACAAGGGTCGCCGTACCCCCGATGTTGGAGGCCATCGCCTCCATGATGAGCAGGGGCCCCGCCGGGATGGCCAGCACCTCGGCCACCGAGATCGTCACTGGGACCACGGTGAGGAGGGTGGTCACGTTGTCGAGGAACATCGAGGCCACAGCCGTGCAGACCCCAAAAGAGATGAAGAGCACCGTCGGGTTGCCGCGGGCGATCTTTGCCGCGCGGATCGCGATGTACTGGAAGAACCCGGTCTCGCGAAGCAGGCCCACCAGCGCCATCATGCCGAACAAGAGCCATAGCGTGTCGGCATCGATGCTCGCCACCGCCGCACGGTGCGAGTAGAACCCGAGGGCGCTGCCGACGACGATCATCGCCACCGCGCCGATCAAGGCGGCCACGGTGCGATGAAGGTAGCGCGAGAAGATGAGTCCGTACGCGGCAGCGAAGACCGTCAGCGCGCCAGCGAGAACGGGCCAACCCACGGCCGATCACCCCTCCCGCTGCAGACCTTGCGCTTGAAGATACGCTTCAGCTCGGAGCAACGTTGACCTCTGTTCAGGGTACGTCAGCCGGCTCAGGGCGTTGGGCAGAGGGAGCCAGTCCATGGCCTCCACTTCGTTGCCTTCGCGCCTCCCCTCTTCGTCGGTTGCGGCAAGGAACAGGGTGACCTCCTTGAAGACGACGTCTCGGTTGCGGACGAACCGATAGGAGAGGTGTTCTGTGAACCCGGGTAGAACCCGAGGTCGGCGAATCCCCACCTCTTCCTCCACTTCCCGCAGTGCCGCCGCCATTTCGTCTTCGCCTGGCTCAAGGCGCCCCTTGGGGAAACCCCAGTGCCCGCCGATGCGGTTCTTGATGATGAGGTAGTGGCGACCCGTGGAGTGGTTGCGGAACAGGATCATCCCGGACGCACGTTCGTCCGGCATGGGATCACACAATCTCCAGCTCGCGGTTGTTTGCGTCGTAAGCCTTGGCGGAGAGCCCGAGACAGCGCAGTTCCTGCCACAGCACTCGGAACGATTCGGGAATGCCCGGCTTGGGGAAATCCTCACCGCGGAGGATTGCCTTGTACAGCTGGACGCGCCCCTTCACATCGTCCGATTTGAGCGTCAGCATCTCCTGGAGGAGCGACGACGCGCCGTACGCCTCGAGGGCCCACACCTCCATCTCCCCGAGCCGCTGTCCGCCGAACTGAGCCTTGCCTCCCAGCGGCTGCTGGGTGATAAGAGCGTACGGGCCTGTAGAACGGGCGTGGATCTTCTCGGCCGCGATGTGTTCGAGCTTCAGGAGGTACAAGACGCCGACTGTGATCGGGGACTGGAACGTTTCCCCCGTGCGCCCGTCTCGCAGGACGATCTTCCCGTCGAGTCGGCTTCCGTCGGCCAGCCCGTGCTCGACCAGGGCCTGCGTGAGATCGCCCAGGATCTCGTCCTCGTGCGCTCCATCGAACACAGGAGAAGCGACGGTCTCCTCCCTCAACGCGGCCAGCCAGCCGAGGTTGGCCTCGAAGATCTGCCCGAGGTTCATCCGCGACGGCACGCCCAGCGGGTTCAGAATCACGTCGAGCGGGGTCCCATCGGGGAGGTATGGCATGTCCTCGTCGGGGAGGACGGCGGAGATCACGCCCTTGTTCCCGTGACGGCCGGCGAGCTTATCCCCGACCGCGATCCGCCGTCGCTGGGCGACGTACACCTTCACCAGCTCGTTGACCCCGGCTTCGAGCTCGTCTCCGGCGGCGCGGGACATCCGTTTCACGCGGATCACGGTGGCCGTGCCGGAGATGGGCGGCATGCGCAGCGATGTGTTCTTGAAGTTGCGCATCCGTTCACCAAAGATGGAACGGAAGATCCGCTCCTCAGGGGTCGGCTCGGCTTCGCCGCGGGGGGTGATCTTTCCCACAAGCACATCGCCGGTCTGGATCTCGGTCCCCGCACGTACGACCCCGTGCTCATCGAGGTTGCGGAGCGCCTCCCGGGAGATGTTCGGGATATCGGCGGTGATCTCCTCGGGACCCAGCTTCGTCTCCTCGGCGCGGACCTCAAACTCCTGGATGTGGATCGAGTCGAGGAGGTCCTCCCGAACCAACCGCTCGGAGATCACGATCGCGTCCTCGTAGTTGTACCCCTCGAATGGAAGGAACCCCACGAGAAGGTTCGTGCCGAGCGCGAGTTCGCCGCCCACGGATGACTGCGAATCTGCTAGCACGTCGCCTTGCTTCACTTTGTCTCCGCTCTGCACCGTGGGGCGCTGGTGGAGGATCGTGTCCTGGTTCGAGCGTTCGTAGTTCAGGAGGCGGTAGGCCTTGGTCTCCTTCTTCCCCTTGACCTCGATGCGCTGGGCATCGGCGAATGTGACGACTCCATCCTCGCTCGCGAGAAGGGTCGCTCCGGAATCCTGAGCTGCCGTCGCCTCGAGGCCGGTTCCCACGCGCGGGCTCTCCGGCCGCAGGAGCGGCACCGCCTGGCGTTGCATGTTCGCGCCCATCAGGGCGCGGTTGGCGTCATCGTGCTCGAGGAACGGGATCAGCGCCGCGGACGCACCGACAATGATGTCCGGGGAGATCTCGACGAAGTCAACCTCCTCGGGAGACACGAAGTGCACATCCTCATTCCCCGTTCTTACCAGGACGCGCTTGTCTTTGATCCGTCCGTCTTTCCCGATGGAAATCGTCGCAGGGGCGATGCGGTACTGCCGCTCGTCGTCGACCATCAGGTACCG
>DYGJ01000077.1 GCA_020724765.1 Thermotoga sp.
ACGAGGCGGCGCTCAATCTGCTCGGGACCGACCTCTCCCACGAGGAGGGGATCGGGTTTGCCCGCCAGACCCTGCAGTTCATGCGCGAGACGTTGGTCCGGTTCCAGGAGGGGACCGGGCAGCTGTGGAACCTCGAGGCAACCCCGGCCGAGGGGACGAGCTACCGGCTGGCGATGCTCGATCAGAAGCGCTGTTCAGGAATCCGGTTCGCCAACGAGCGAGCGGTGCGGGACGCAGGGGCGTCGCCCTACTACACCAACTCGTCGCAGCTCCCGGTGGACTTCACCGACGACTTGTTCCGCGCCCTCACCCTGCAGGAGGAGTTGCAGACGCTGTACACGGGAGGGACCGTGTTCCACACCTGGCTGGGGGAGCGGCTTCCGTCCCCGGAGGCGGTGAAGTCGCTGGTGGCGAAGGTGTTGAGCAACTTCCGCATTCCCTACCTCACCCTCACCCCGACGTTCTCTGTGTGCCCGCGGCACGGGTACATCTCTGGAGAAGCGCGGTACTGCCCGAAGTGCGATGAAGAATTGGTTTTGAACCGTGAAGAAAGCAAAGGAGGAGTTCGTGTCCACGTACCGTGAAGATGAGCAGGGCAACCTGATCCTCGAAGATGGAACGGTCATCCCCGCCTCCGAGCGGGAGCGGGCCGAGGTGTACTCGCGTGTGGTGGGGTACCTGCGGCCGGTGGAGCAGTGGAACGCGGGGAAGCAGGAGGAGTTCGCGGACCGCAGAACCTTCCGCCCCACCGAAGAGGGGGGGCCGAACTCCTAGCTGTGGAGATCGCTCACCTCCAGCCCCTCTCCCTCCTCGACTACCCGGGGAAGGTGAGTGCCGTGATCTGGACAGTGGGCTGCAACCTCCGCTGTCCGTTTTGCTACAACGCCGAGCTCGTTCTGCCCAAGCTCGGAGCGGTCCTACCGCGGCTGTCGGTCACCGGTGTTCTCGCTCGACTGGAGGAGCGCGCGAAGCTCTTGGACGGCGTGGTGGTCAGCGGGGGCGAGCCTACTCTCCATCCCGATCTGCCTGCGCTACTGCGGGAGGTCAGGGCGCTGGGGTTTCTTGTCAAGCTCGACACGAACGGGACGCACCCCGCGGTTCTCCGGTCCCTGGTTGACGAAGGGCTCGTGAACTACGTGGCCCTGGACGTGAAGGCGCCGTCTGCCCGGTACCCCGAGTTCACCGGCCTTCTCTTCCCGGACCATGTAGCGTCGGAGCTTGTCTCCGACGTCTCCGCTCTGGTCCGGGAGTCGGTCGCTCTCGTCCGGGACCGCGCCCCGGACTACGAGTTCCGCACCACGGTCGCCCCTGGCCTCGCTCCAGACGATCTGTTCTCCATCGCTCACGAGATCAGGGGCGCCCGGCGCTACGTGCTGCAGCCGTTCTTCGCTCCTGAGGAGAAAAGACTGGTGGACCCAACATGGCGGGGCCGACCGGCTCTCTCCTCAGACACGCTGCGGGCGCTCCTCCCCGAACTTCAGAAGCTCGTCTCCACCGAGCTCCGGGGCTAGTCCAAGCCCACCCGGGCACGGACCTCGCGCATCGTGTCTCGGGCGATTGCCCGCGCCCGCTCCGCTCCAGCAGTGAGGATCTCCTCCACCGCGCCTCCCTCCTCTAGCTCTCGTCGTCGTTCCCGAGTCGGCGCCAGCGCCGCCATGAGGTGGGTGAACAGGCTCTCCTTGAGATCCTTGTAGAGGAGCTTCCCTACCCTGTGCTGGTGGCGGAACGTCTCCACCACGTCGGCGGGGGCCACGAGTTCAAGCAGGGAGAACAGGTTGGCCACACCGGAGGACATCCCCTGGCCCGGGGTGAGCCCGACGTCGGTGACCGCGGAGCGGACCTTCTTGCGGATGCTCCCCTCGGTCTCCATGAGGCCGATGTAGTGCTCTGGGCCAGCGGACTTGCTCATCTTCCGCTCCGGGTCGGCGAGGGACATGATCCGCGCCCCTTCTCCGAGGAGCGGCTCTGGCTCGGGGAACGTCTCCCCGAACCGGAAGTTGAACCGCCGTGCGATCCGCCGCGCCTCTTCCAGGTGCTGAACCTGATCCTCGCCCACGGGAACGTGGTCGGAGCGGAAGAGGAGGATGTCCGCGGCTTGGAGCACCGGGTAGTAGAACAGGCCACCGTTGATGAACTCCTGCTCCGCGGACTTCTGCTTGAACTGGGTCATCCGCGTCAGGTCCCCGTAAGAGGCGACACAGCCCAGGATCCAGCACAGCTCGGTGTGCTCGGGAACGGCGGACTGCACGTAGAGGATCGAGCGTTCGGGATCCACGCCGCAGGCGAGGAGGTCAAGGGCGAGTTCCCGCCGCGCCGTACGAAGCTCAGCAGCCACAGTGTCCTCATTCGTGAGGGCGTGGTAGTCGACGATGCAGTAGATACAGTCGTTCCCCTTCTGGAGCCCGACCCAGCGTTGGATCGCCCCGAAGTAGTTCCCGATGTGAAGCGCGCCGGTCGGTTGGATGCCTGAGAAGATGCGCATGGATGATCGGCGGCAGTATAGGGAGCATCCCGCCCGCTCACAAGAGCCTCTCGTCTCCTCGGCCGCTTGCTGGAGGGAGCCGAGTCGGGACTTGTTCGAGGAATGATCTGGTTTGGATGAGGTCTCTTGTCTTGACCGTGGCAGAAAGGTATCATTAACAACAGACCGAACGATCGCTCGGCCATAGGAGGTGACGGCGGAGGATGGTCGATCTGAAAGCAACTGAGACCGATTGCTGCTCCTGTGGGTGTCGCTCGATCTGTGTCCTCTCGGCGGTGGAGCCCGAAGTTCTCGCGGGACTGGCGCCGCGAATCCAGCGGGTCCGGTTCGGGAGGGGGGAGACGATCCTCCACGAGGGGACTCCCACCACGGGCTGGGTCATCCTCTGTCACGGACGGGCCAGGCTCACCGTGAGTACAGAACAAGGGAAGAGGTTGCTGCTGCGCTTCTGCGGCCCGGGAGAGCTTCTCGCGGAGTCGCTGTCCGGGCCCCACGGTTTCTCGGTGACCGCTGCCTCCCGCTGTGCTGTGGGGTTCGTCCCCCGCGAGCACGTCCTGGACCTTGGCCGTCGATACCCGGAGTTGCTCGCCGCGGCCCACCTGCGCTGGGAGGAGAGGGAGCGTCTTCTGGCAAGGCGCTTGGTGGATCTCGCCTACGCGAGCACCCGGAAGCGTCTGGTGCAGGTACTCCTGAATCTCGGGGAGGAACACGGGGTACGGGAGGGTGCCAAGATGCGGATTGACCTCCCGCTATCGCTTGGGGACCTGGCGGAGATGATTGGAGCGAGCCGACAAGCGACCTGCAAGGAACTCCAGCTGCTGCGTGCCAAGGGGTTGATCGAAGTTGCATGGCCGTGGGTCTTCCTGCGCCATCCCGGCGGGTTGCGCCGGTTCGGGTGACGAGTTTCCTGCTCTCAGGGAAGCCATCGTTCCAGACTGATCTTCGCCCTCTACATTCGCCTCGACGAACGCCGTCGTTCGCCTAGACGAACGGGATCGTTCAGCTAGTTGATCGACAGAGGTATCCAGGTGTCTTACTCTGCCACTGTTTCGACCATGCAACAGAAGAGAAGGAGGTGTACCGTGAAGCAGCCGTACGAGAAGCCAACTGTAGCACCACTCGAGGAGCGGGCGCGTCATTGTGAGTCGCCGGGGATCTGCTGTCCAGGGAAGCTTATAGACTAGATCGCAGCAGCTCGTGCCGACTGAAGTGCCTGACTTATCTGGACCCGCGTAGCCCAAGCTGGGCCAACGTCTATGCGGAAGGGGGCGTGTCATGAAACAGCCATACAAGAAGCCAACTATGGCACCACTTGAGGAGCGAGCACGCAATTGTAAATCCCCAGGGATTTGCTGTGCAGGGCAGGCTGTGGACTAGATCGCAGCAGCTCATGCCAACTGATGCTGATGTGTCTGATCTGCTTGAACACTCTCAGCTAAAAGTCTGAGTTTGGTTGGGGAGTTGTAACCGCTCTACCGGAAAGAGGTCCGCGGTGGCTGCACAGCATAGTTGGGTATCCGGGAGGCGTGGGGGGATATGGATGCGCAAAGTGCACTGAAGCTCCGGGAAGATGTAAGGTGGGTTCTACGAGATAACGGGGGGTTCGTGTATTTCCCAGAGGATGGGAAGATCGAGGTGTTGAGTTCCACAGCGGCGAGAATAGCCCGGTCACTCTTGATGGGGTTGCCGGCGGAGACGGTTTTGGAACAACTGGTTTCTGTGTATGCTGAGGTACCTCGGCACCAATTGGAAGCCGATCTTCAAGACTTCCTTCATGCTTTGGAAATGAAGGGGCTGCTGGCAAGAAGGCCGACCACTTGAACCCCTCCATCAACTCGCTGTGGACACATCACTGTGCTACTGGGTCTGGTGAGAAAGGAGGAACGAATATCGCGGGCGATCTGAATGGGTCCAACGAGATTCCCGAGGGGACCAGTCCAGTTGGCCCCAGTGCCGTTTTCTTGCACATAACCTCTCGCTGCAATCTCTGTTGCCCACACTGCTGGGTGGCAGCCTCCTCCGGACGGTCCACTGGCAACGGGCAGTCTACTGACAGCGTTCTCACCTTAGCTGACTACGTACGTCTTCTTGAGAGGTTGAAGCAAGGGGGCCTCAAGTTTGTGAAGATCACCGGTGGCGAACCACTTCTTGAGAAACGGTTGGTTCTCGGGTTGCTCGGGGCATGTAGACGGCTAGGGCTGTACGCGGGGCTAGAGTCGAATGGAACGCTGCTTAGTCCGAAGGTTGTAGAGCAGCTCAAGCGGCTGGGACTGAAGGAACTTGGTATCAGCTTGGATTTCCCGGACCCTGCTCTCCATGATGAGTTCCGCGGCCAGACGGGCGTATTCAGGGCAGCAGTGGATGCTGTGAGGTCTGCGAGCCGAATCAAGCTGAACGTGTCCGTCGTGACTTCGGTGTTCGCCACCAACCTACCATACTTGAGGCGGCACGCCGAGTTCACGCTCACAGAGATCCCAGCTCCGAACATGAAGGTTGCGGGCGTTGTGGGATTGGGACGTGCGAGGGAGATGAACGGCGGCCTCCTCGGTCCCAGGGAGTACCTTGAGATGGCAACAATCCTGCGGGAGCTAGGACGGCTGTTCCCGGACAGGATTGCTGTCGGGCTCCCATGGTCTCTCGTCAATCCCATGGATGACCCAGGTCTTTCATTCGGCAGTTGCCACGCCGACGGGACTATGGGGATCCTGCCAGATGGTGGAGTGTCATTGTGCGGCCTGGGAGTCAGCCGCCCAGAGGCGGTCGTTGGTAATGTCCTAACTCGCGACCCCCTTGCGATATGGCGGGACGCCGAGTTGTTTGTGTACCTTCGGACACGGTGGGGTCAAGAGTTCTCGGGAGTCTGTGGCGCATGCATCTTCCACCGGTACTGCGCGAATGTATGCCCGGCGTATGCCTTCGAGGTATATGGTTCGTTCAGTGCTCCCTTTCCCCCGTGTCAGCACCTCTTTGAGGAAGGTCTTTTCCCGGAGTACTGCCTTTTGGATAGCCCGGGAGGGGCATGACCAGCTGTACAGTGAGCGCCGTCTACCTCAGGTGCGACGAGCCGTGTGAGAACGGTGGCTGGAAGGCTGTGAGGTCTGGCTTAGAACAGGCAGCCCGCTGTGGAGCCAGGAGCTTGCTCATCAAGGCCTCTCGGCTTGTCGAGCCTGACCTGATCGCGAGAGCTGTTGACTTGTGTCGAGGGCGGGGCTTTTCCATCCGATTTGATGTTGCTCTAGACGACAACTGGGATAGTAGGTGGCGCGCAACGATAGAGAAGGGCGTGTCTCTTGTGCTGCACATTCCGCCGGAAGCATTGCCGGGGGTAAGCTTGCAGATACCCAGGTCCCTGGCCCGTGATCTGACTGTGTACGTAGAAGTGGAACATCGCAATCAAGGGCGGCTCGAAGATGTCGTGCGGACGCTCCTTGCCAGCATCGGAGTCAGCAAAGTTGTACTGTTCGTGACCATGAGACACGGATTGGGGTCTTCGGAGTATCTCTCTCTGTGCTCACGGGTTCGTGCGTTGGCAGTGCAATACCCAGGGCAGATCTGGGCGAGGATGCCCTGGGTGCTGCTCGACGGAGATACCTGGCGAGTGAGCCGACGCCTGTGTGATTACTCGCATACGATCGGGTTGCGTCTTGATGGTGGGATAGTCCCATGTGGCGCGAAGCGAAGAGCTGAAGACGGCATCCCTACTGTCTGTGACGCAAGACTTGAGGAGATCCTCCGGTTTGACCCCTTCATGGCCGGTTTCCGAGACATCGTCTTGCCTGACGATGTACAGGGCGTGTGCAGAAGGTGTGTATTCAGCAGATACTGCGCGAACATCTGTCCGGCTTATGTGTACAACACCACGGGGTCATTCACAGAGTCTTATCCGGAGTGTCAGCAGTTGCTGGCTGATGGGCTGTTCCCTGAGTGTTGTCTCCTGGAGAACCGGGAAGCAGACCAACAGAAGGGGAGCTGATTCTGTGCGGCATCGCCTGGAATACACCGAGTGTGTGAGACCCAAGGCGAGAGAGGTGGAAGCATGGTTGGGGCAAATCTGTGGTCAGAGGTGTGCCTTCTCATGTAGGGATGTTGTGGGCACCATCTATGCCAGGCGAGCCGAATGGGATTCCTTAGTGACTCGGTACAAGGGGGGCTTGCGGCCGAATGCTCCGTCATGGGGCAGGTGTTTCAGCCATGCCGTTTTCCTATGCGCGGTGTTTCGAGCTCTCGGTTATGGGGCGGATCACACTCTTGTTGCCATCACATGCCATGACGGAGAGCCTTTTGAGAAAGCGCTGCATGCGACTGTGGTCCTTTGTGATGACGGTGGGTGGTACTGTGTTGACGTTACGAAACCAAGCCCCGAGGAAGCCATCTTGCCGATCGCTAACCTAGAAGATCTCTCGAGGACAAATCCTTACGTGTGTGTTTTCAATGACCAAAGCTGGCAGGTTGCCGAGGGGTGTGAGACATGACGGTGGCATATGAGGTTTCAGGGTTGACGAAGCGATACCCCGGGCCGAAGGAGGTGCTTGCCAACGACCGCATTGACCTCCGTATCACGAGTGGGGAGATCGTGGGGATCTTTGGCCCCAACGGGGCGGGCAAGACGACGCTCGTGCGGCAGCTGATGGGCCTGCTCCGACCCACCGCAGGCCAGATCCGCCTGTTCGCCCACGACCTCGTCCGCGAGCCCACGGCTGCCACGGAGCACGTGGCCTACTTCGCCCAGGAGACCCACTATTTCTGGTACCTGAAGCCGCGCGAGATCTTGCGGATCACGGGACGATTGCGAGGGCTCACGTCAAGAGAGGCGAACAGCCAGGCACATTCGTTGCTGACCAAGTTCAATCTAGGGAACCTGGCGGGGAAGACCCTGTCGCGGCTCAGCTTTGGGCAGGCGCGGTTCGTGGCGCTGCTCGCGGTGTTCATGGGAAACCGGCCGATCCTGATCCTAGACGAGCCGACGAACGATCTCGATCCCCTGCACCGGCGCATCTTCTGGGACTACCTGTGGGAGGTGAACAGCCGAGAAGGGACCACCGTGCTCCTCGTTACCCACAACGTGCACGAGGCGGAGCACGTGGTGCACCGGGTGGTGATCGTGGATGCGGGGCGCATCGTCGCCTCCGGGACGCCCGGCGAGCTCAAGGCGGGGCTAGAAGGGCAGGCGCGGGTGGAGGTCGCGTTGGCGAATCCCCTCGACGAGCACGAGCTGCCGACGTTCGCAGGCTGCGAGAGGCTCCCCGCGAAGCGGAACACCCTCTTGCTCCAGACGGCCCGGGAGAACGTGGAGGCGGTAATCCGTGCTGTGTACGACGGTTTCCCCTCAGGCGCGGTGCGCGACCTGCGGGTCGTCCCGCCGACGTTGGAGGATGTCTATGTGCAGACTGTGAGGAAGGAGTGGGTGTGAGACGGTTATGGACTGCAGCGAGGAAGTTCGTGGTGGATAGCTGGGTGGTCTTCGTGAGCCAGGTGTTCGAACTCCGACACATGTGGGTCTGGTCGTTCGTCATGGCGAGTTTCTTCCCGCTCACGCTGCTCGGGTTCCTATTGCTGTTTGGTGGGGGGTCATCTGAACGTGTCCTCTACATTGTCACCGGCAGTATCACCTATGCTGTCACAATGCAGGCAGGGCTCTCGCTTGGCCAAAGAATCGGAGGCATGAAGATGCGGCGCGTGTTTGACTACTACGCCTCGCTTCCCATCTCCAAGGTTTCGTTCATCTGTGGGTTGAATCTCAATGCGGTGTTGCTCTGCGTGCCTTCGACCATGACCCTTCTTGTGATTGGCGTCCTTGCCTTCGATGTCCGCGTGGTGAACCCCTATCTCCTTCCGGTTGCCTTTGTACTGGGTGGTTTCTCTCTGGCCGGGGTAGGGGCGGTGATCGGTTTCTACAGCCGTAGTGGCCAGATCGCGGGCATCGTGACCCAGATTGCCAACCCGATTCTGGTCTTCTTCGCGCCCGTGTACATAGCTGAAGCTGCGTTGCCGGGGTTCCTTCGCTACACGGCGTGGGTGCTGCCGACCACGCACGTGGCACGGCTCCTGCGGAGCGCGTTCGGGGAGGCCGTAGAAGGGACCGGGCAATCGGTCGCCATCCTCGTCGGGTTCGTCATCCTCAGCGTAATCCTTGTCCAACGCGGGCTGGACTGGCGCGGCGATCGCCCGTTGGCCTGAGAGAGGTCGAGGAGGGAGAGATGTGCGACACATTCCACAAGGTGAAGCGGACGTTCGAACGGAGCCTGCCCGTGACCGGGCACGTGCGGATCGAGGTGCGCACCGAGAGTGGGGACGTGGCGGTGCGGGAAGGACCTGATG
>DYGJ01000078.1:0-3918 GCA_020724765.1 Thermotoga sp.
GGTTGTACCGGCGGGCGGACATGATCACCGTGACGCAGGCCGGCATCGCGACCAGGCTCAAGGGGCCCGGCGAGCAGTCCGCGACGATCGTCGAGTTATGCTGAGAACCTGGACGCCGGGTCCGCGACGCGGAGGCCGTCGCGAGCTTTGGGGGGATGTCGGCTTCCACGGTACAGGCGTGAACTCGTGGTTCGACGAGCCCCTCAAGCATGCCGAGCCCTCGTGATGGTACTTGGGATCTACGCAACTGGCCCCTTGATCCGAGATCGGTAATCCAACACGGAATGCTGGGTGGGCGATGCGCTTCCGAGTAGAATGCAGAGCCATGAACCTGACGGAGGTGCTGCGCTGTCCGGAGGGGAAGACACTCGAGTTCAAGCGGGATCTCTCGTCCCCTGACGGAGCGGTCAAGACCGTCGTCGCGTTTGCCAACACGGCGGGTGGGATCGTTGTGATCGGCGTGCAGGACAAGACTCGACATGTGGTGGGGGTCCCCAAGCCGCGGGAGATGGAGGAGCGAATCGCGAGCCTGATCAGCGATAGCATCGCGCCGCGCCTGGTCCCTGACCTTCAGGTCTTGAGCTGGCGGAACCGGAGCGTAGTCGCAGTGGAGGTCTTCCCCAGCCCGATCCGGCCTCACCATGTTGTGCGAGAGGGGGAAGCCCGGGGAACCTACGTCCGTGTGGGCTCGACCAACCGGCGGGCGGACGCCGCGCTTACCCTGGAACTGCGGCGGGTCGCCTACGGTCAGTGCTTCGACGAGCAACCCATGCCCGAGCTGAACTCGGAAGCGATCGACTTCCGAGCCGCTTCCGAGTCGTTGGCCTCTTCCCGCCGCCTGGAACGCCATGACCTCCTCTCGCTCGGCTTGGTGACGCGGTACCAGGGGCGCCGTGTCCCCACGGTGGGAGGGATCCTCCTCTTCAGTCGGGAGAGGCTGCGATCGTTTCCAGACGCGTGGATTCAGGTTGGACGGTTCGGCGGCACGGATCGAGCCCGAATCCTTGACCACGCAGAGCTCGTTGGGTATCCGCACGTGGCCACCGAGCAGGCCGTGACCTTCATCCGCGAGCACATGCGGCGGGCAGCCGAGATCGGTCCGCTGCGTCGAAAGGACGTGTGGGAGCTGCCACCGGAAGCTGTCCGGGAGGCGATCGTCAACGCGGTGGTCCACAGCGACTACTCGCAGCAGGGCGCACCGATCCGGGTGGCACTGTACGACAACCGCCTCGAGGTCGAAAACCCCGGTCTCCTCCCGTTCGGTCTGACCGTAGAGGACATCACGCGCGGGCTATCCCGGCTTCGGAACCGCGTGATCGGGCGGGTGTTTCACGAGCTCAATCTGATCGAGCAGTGGGGAAGCGGGATCCCCCGCATGATGCGCGCGTGTCGCGATGCTGGACTGCCAGATCCAGCGTTCGAGGAGATCGGGTTCCGGTTTCGAGTCACCCTGTTCAGCATCCGGGCGTCGAGGCCCGCCTTCGACGACCTGGACGGACGGATCCTGGACCTGCTGCGGGATGGAGAGGGCTGGGGCACGGCACAACTCGCTCAGGTCGCGGGGATTAGCACGCGGGCTATGCGAAGCCGGCTGGCGAGGCTGGTAGAGCGAGGCTTCGTTAGCGTCGTTGGCTCAGGGCCTCGCGATCCCCGCCGGCGGTACTACTCCTGGAGGGCCGATAGTCGCCGAGAGCAGACCGATCCGGGTTCCGCGACGTGAGCGGGCCGATTGTCTGCTACCGCGCAACCGGCGCCCACGGCAGACAGGCCGCGCAGATCCTGAACCAGGCCGGGTTCACGAGCGCAACGTACCTCGTGGGGGGCCTCCAGGGGTGGACGGAGGTATTCGGCCCGCGCTACCTGTTCCGGTTCTAGGCCGTCCGGGGTCTCCGCACAGCAGCCGCCGTTGGCGGCACGGCCCGCGCGCGCCGATCGTCAGCCGGTCGAGACGCATCGGTGACGTTCTTGTCTACCTTCGGCCCGATCGCTACCATCGGACGGCAAGGTACGTAAGGTACGCTTCGACATGCTCGGCAGACATGTCCCGCGGGTGGATCCACTGCCCCGCCGCCTCTCGGTGAAATCGGAGGAATCGCTCAATCCACCGTGTGTACGACCCCTCTGTTCGGGGGGAGTAGTGCTTGGTCCTGCATGTCTGCCGCGTTTGCTCCAGGAGCTTCATGGTTGTAGGATGGCATGCGAGGATACGTCTGTCAATATGGGTGAGGATGAGTGAAAGAGACAGCGGATAGAGTGAGAGAACTGAGCCAAACGGTACCATGATGCTAATGTGCGTGACTGCACGCTAATCATGGTTAGGCGCACCAAGGTGGTCGTCACGACAACCGGAGACGCGGTACCCATGAACGACTGGATCTCATGATGGCTCGACGGATCAACTCTAACAAACCGCACCTGTGGAAGGCGGACATCGCGGCCTCTGTTGACCAGTTCAACCAGTGGTTCATGCGTTTTGCGCCCGAGGCTTTCCGTTCCACGCGGGTGAAGACGACCGAACAGGTCAAGGCGGCGCTCGTGGCAACCAACGACCTGCGCACTCTGAATCCAGCCACCCTCAAGGCCAATCCCGGCGCGTTGCCGACCCTCCGCATGTGCACCGCTCCGCCGCTCGCGGTGGATCGCCTGATCGGGCTCGCCGATGCGAGCAAGAACCTTGTTGGCCGGTTGGAGAAGGGCAAGCTGCCGACCAAGATGCAAGACGTTCACCTGGACAAGGAGTTGAAGAAGCTCTGCCGCATTCTCTCGCTCCTTTTGGATCGCGATAGCTTTCCATGGTTGGACAACCGGAAGGACCCAAGCGAACACGAACGTGACCGGGCATCAACAATTGTTGCCGACCGTCTGTGCAGTGCTGTGGCCAACCCGATCGTCCGCAACGCTCAGGAGCAGCGGCAACTTGCCATGATCGGCGACTATCTCGACAAACGCGGGTACCGTAAGCAGGTCCACCCCGCAGGGAACCCGCTATCCGAGATGGAGCCGGGCACCTACAGCTTCCGCATGAATCTGGCCGTGGGCAAGAAAGTCCCAGTTAACATCCCGGTCGACGTGGTGATACAGCCTAAGAAACCGCGCAAGGATCGGCTGCCCGTACTCATCGAGGCCAAGTCGGCGGGTGACTTCACCAATACCAACAAGCGTCGCAAGGAGGAGGCGACGAAGGTCCACCAACTTCAGGCGATATACGGTGAGAACGTACAATTCGTGCTGTTCCTGTGCGGCTACTTCGGCAGCGACTATTTGGGGTACGAGGCGGCAGAGGGCATCGACTGGGTCTGGGAGCATCGGATCGACGACCTTGCGAAACTGGGGCTGTGATTGGCATGAGAGCGCAGTATGACAACGCAATCGAGATGCGCCGCCAAGCAATTCAAGCGGCCATCGATACCACCAAGTCCGCGGCCGAGCGGAACCGCCTCGGCCAGTTCGCCACGCCCAACGCCCTCGCAATCGACATCGCCCGGTATGTGGACTCGCTGATCGACGACCGCAAGCGAAGTGTCCGCTTCGCCGATCCGTCGATCGGTTCCGGCAGCTTCTTCTCTGCGGCACTCGCGGTGTTCGGCCCCACACGCATCAAGAGCGCCGTCGGTATCGAACTCGATCCGGCTTTCTGCGAGGCAGCCCGAGAATTGTGGTCCGACACCACGCTTGAGCTTGTACACGGTGATTTTACTGTTGTCGTCGCCAATGCGACTCGGCCGCCTGCGCCAGACCTCATCCTGGCCAACCCTCCCTACGTCCGCCACCACCACATCGACCGCGAGGACAAGGAGCGCCTGCAAGGGCTCGCGTATAAGATGACCGGTGTCGAAGTCAACGGCCTTGCCGGTCTGTACGTCTACTTCCTCCTGCTCGCCACGGCGTGGATGGAAGACGGCGGCTACGCCGCCTGGC
>DYGJ01000078.1:3928-8558 GCA_020724765.1 Thermotoga sp.
TTCATGGACGTCAACTACGGTGCAGCCCTCAAGCGCTATTTGACGGATCGCGTGACGCTCATCCGCGCCCATCGATTCGATCCCGACGACGTTCAGTTCGGCGATGCCCTGGTGTCGTCGGTCGTTCTCGTATTCAGAAAGGCCCCTCCGCCGGGAGGCCACGAGGTCGAGTTCACGTTCGGCGGCACCGTGAACGAGCCGCACGCCAGGGACCGAATCTCACTCGAAGGCCTGCGCGAGTCCCGGAAGTGGACTGTGTATCCTCGCCACGCTAAGAACGACCGGCACACCGTGAGCGACGGCAACGGCCCAACACTCTCTGACTTCTTCCGCATACAGCGCGGCATCGCCACGGGGAGCAACAAGTTCTTCGTGCTCGATCGCGCCGACGCCAGGCGAAGAGGGCTCCCGGCGAAGTATCTCCGTCCGATCCTGCCGAGCCCGCGGCATCTCAAGACCACCGTCGTCGAAGGTGACGACGACGGCTACCCGCGCATCGACCGTCAACTGTGCGTCATTGACTGCGACCTCCCGGAGCACGTTGTCAAACAGCAGCACCCAGCCCTTTGGGAGTACCTGCAAACCGCCGCAGCGATGGGCATCATGGACGGCTATCTCGTCAGCAAGCGCAGCCCGTGGTACAAGCAGGAACAACGTCCTCCCTCTCCCTTCCTCTGCACATACATGGGCCGCGGCGCGGACGACAAGCAGCCGTTCCGCTTCATCCTCAACCGGTCGAACGCCATCGGGACGAATCTCTATCTGATGCTCTACCCGCTGAATACCCTCGCGGTGATGCTTCAGAAGCACCCTGACCGCGCCGCCGACGTGCACGAGATCCTGGGCCGGGTCACCGGCCACGAGCTGCGCGCCGAGGGCCGTGTCTACGGCGGAGGCCTGAACAAGATCGAGCCGAGCGAACTCGGGCGCATCTTCGCGGTGGCGTTCGTTGAACGGTGGCCCGAACTCCGATCCTCGGTCCATCGACAGGTACAGAGAGAACTCTTTGGCGAGCAGTAGAGCACAGTGGGCGCCTAACAACCGGTCGTAGCGGATGCTTCGCTGCGCGGCCCGCGGCTGAACAGGGGCGTTGGCCAACCAAGGAAAGGGGGGAACTCGATGTCGCTGGGAATCGTCGTCCTTACGGAAGAGGGTCTTGTGCTCGCGGCAGAGAGTCTGGGTACGCTGCTATCGTACGAACAGACGGAGATTCAGTCCGAATGCAGGAAGTGCGGACAGAAGGGCAAGCCCAACCTGGCGTGTGCGAAGTGCGGGGAAACTCTCGGCCCCGCTCCGACGCTATCGCGGCGGATCCCAGTCACGCATACTTTCCACTGCCAGAAGCTTTTCAGAATCAGCCAGTTCACGGGAGCAATCATCGTCGGCAACCCAAGCTTCGGGGCGATGAAGGCGCAGCACGCAGTGTTCGCCTTCATCAACTGGTTGGCTGAGAAGGGCGAATCGGATGGCTATGCGGAACAGATGGTTGGCAGTTGGCAGGTCTTCTGCAAGGAAGCCAACGTTCTTGAGAAGCACGGCGGCCAGACAGAGCTTGTCTTCGCTGGAATCAAGGACAAAGCGATTCCCATTCCTTTCTCCCAGACAATGGCTATCCAGAAGGGCGTCATCACCCTCGGAACCGTTTCTGCGGAAGGAATAGTTGCAGCGGGTGTCCATGAGATCTTGGACAAGATGTTCGGCGACGGAGGGATCCGTGAGTACCCAGTTAAGGACTTCCCCTTGCAGGATGCAGTGGAGTTCGCGGAGTTTCTCATGCAAACGCAGATCGGGATTGACAAATACACGGCCAGACTGCCGCGCGTCGGCGGGGAGATCGACCTGGCCGTCGTCCACCCGAACCACGGATTCGTCTGGGTCAGGCAGAAGGATCTGCAGAGAGCCATGGAGGCCCACGCCAACAGGGGGTGACGGGGTCTGGTCTTGCATGGCAGTAGACTCATCCAGGAGGTGAGCCTACTACGCGGTGAGGTCACAGAGATCTGAACCGTGCTCTTGGGCCGGAGATCGGGGTCGCGCAACGGCTCAGCAGCGTGGCGATGCGGTGCGGGCAGCAGCGTGGCAGCTTGTGGTTAGGCTTCTTCACTGATCGCTTCATCCAGTAGCAGCGGCCCAGCCGAGCACAGGTAGAGGAGGCGGCACGATCGGCGATGGCGGCGCAGTCTCGTGAGCAGTTTGCAGACGACCTCATCAAGCTGCTCGCCGTTGCTCTGGAGTCAGGCGAGAGAGGTGTCCCCACCCGTTCTCACTCATCGGACAGCCCCTTCATGCATCGCAGACACTCAAAGGAGTTCATCGCCGCATGCCACCGAGGGTTCGAGAAGGGCCAGGCGAGAGTCCTGAGCAGCCTCAGGGACCTATCCCAGACTACGGAGGTTAGCCCTGATGAGAGGGATTTCAGGATGCTCTGTCTGAGGAAGGTCATTGACGCGATTGCTGTACAGCTGCTACGTATGAAAGACCATGTCAGAAGACGTCTGTGCCTCGAGCCTCGAATCCGGAACATCGACCCGCGCGTTGTGGAAGAAGCCCATGCACGAGCGCTCGAGATGAACCGGGAGAGCCGCCAGACCTTTGCCCTGGTTGCAGACCTTACAACCTTTGTCCAGGTCTGCGACATCATCAGGGTGGATTTTCGAGATGGCAGGTTCCGTACCCGACTGATTGAGTTGAAGACCGGCAAGGTCAATGACATGCTACTTGAGGAGCTAGAGAAGTTCGAGCCTCGCCCTGAGGCACTCGCGCAGCTCGATGAGGATCCCCGCATCCCGGCCTCGCACCTGCCCCAGGCGAAGCGGATGCTCCGCCAACGCATTCGCCTTGCTCGGATCGAAGAGACACTACGCACCGATCACGGTACCGATCCAGTAACGGGGGCGACGATTCACCTCTCGAAGGACGAGATTGAGCTGGAGTCCTTCTGCCAGGCTGTCGAGAGATGCTGCAGTGCCGCATCACATGCTGGCTCGTCATCAATGACGGTCGGGCATTGCCTGCACATCGCTGTTGGGTCTGCTCGTGACCCTGAAGCTGCCCGTGATAGGACATTCGCGGCCCTTCAAGCGCGCGTGGCTGACAACCGAAGGTCGGCGCCTCAAGGACTCCGATCCGTCGTTGAGGAGGTGAGCAACCTGATAGGCGATGAGCCGCCGTTCATGGTCCTCGATGCGCTTGACGCGAATCTCCACGCGATACCAGCGTTCCCATTCCCACTGTGGGGGCTCAGCTGGCAGTCTCTCCGGAGCGTTGTCGCTGGGGAATTGACGATCGCCATTGCCTTTGACGTCCCTGGCTTCATCTGGATGTGCAGGAACCAAGGGCTTTCAGCCGGCCTCTCGTCTCGAAGTGAAGCGGCTCGGATGGACCAGGCGTTGGCTGGCTGGAGTCGTCCCAGGTGGGGCAACCGGGGGTTGGTTGTCGGGCTGGGAGACTGGCGACTGTCTGTGGAGATGGGGATGCTGGCCAGGTTCCTTGTGGACTGGGCGAATCCTGTTGTCTTCATGCGTGACATCAGGGAGGACCTGATCTCGCGAGGTTCGCGTGGGTATGGTGATCTGCCCCCCAGGACAGGCCCAAGCTGAGACATGCGGGCTGGGGATGCCGCCGTGACCTTGCCTCAGTTTCCGCGGTTGGATCACGTTCGGCGGATCGCGCTTCACTCCATGGGTTCCTCGTAGTCGGTGGGGTCAGAACCCGTTCCGTGCATACCCGTCTAGCCCGTGGTTGTCTCGTGCAGACCCGGGAGGTAGCTGCCGGTGGTTATGACGCCGCTGCCGGCCGGCGGGAGTCGGCTGGGCGGTGACCGCCCGGGCACTCACCGAGGCCCTCTGTCGGCCACACCGCATGCTTCCACTCTATCGGCCGTGATGGATTACCTCAGCTGCTTCCTCATGACAAGCTGCTGATCGGTTTCGTAGCACACGGAGAAGCCAGTTCGCCTGTAGAGCTTGGCGGGGCCCATGAAGTCCTCGGCTTCGCTGACGAACGCCTTCTTAGGGTAGGCTTCTACACAGTCGAAACCGTCCTCAGCAGCATCGCGGCAGACACGTTCCAGGAGGAGCTTGGCGATGCCCATCCGCCTCATCTCGGGCGCAATCGCGAAGCAGAACACGGATTTCACCCTGGTGCCTGGCGTGGGTTCCTCTGTCGAGACGGCGCCCATGAACCGCCGCCAACAGTAGCACTTCAGGCAATCCGCCTTGGTGTTGGCATTGCACCATCCGACGACCTTGCCGTCGGAGTAGGCGAGGTAGCCTTGGATGTTGCTCCCCCTGACGTACCGGATGGCCCAGTCTCTCCTTGCGTCCACCGACGACGTGAAGTCTTTGCCCTCGGAGTCGTCGTTAGACCACCACACGCAGTAGCACCTGTGTTCTTCCTTGTTGTCGGCATGGGGAGTCGTGTCGAAGAACCTCACGTAATCCTCGACAAGGTCGGGTGTCAACCTGCGAATTTCGATGTTCATCGGCTGCCTCCGAGAACGCACAACGGGTTGCGTCCACTATAGCGCGGGCCGTCCCGCGACGGGAGTGGCCTACCGAAGGGGCCAGTACCGAAGGGGTCAGATCTCGTTCCGTGCATTGCTTTGCAGGGCGAGGGCGTGCGATCTGGA
>DYGJ01000079.1 GCA_020724765.1 Thermotoga sp.
CACCTTTTCGGGCACGGCCACCCCTTCCCAGGTATGGGCGACGAGCTCGTCCGAGAGAAGGATGACTGGGACCCGCAGCTTCTCCGCCGTGTTCACCGCCCGCACCGCGAGGTCGAAGCAGTCCTGGGCCGAGGTGGGGGCGTACACCACGAGGTGCTGGTCCCCGTGCCGGCCCCAGCGGGCCTGCATGAGGTCGCCCTGGCCCGCCTTCGACGCCTGGCCCGTCCCTGGTCCGAGGCGCATCACGTCCACTACCACAAGCGGGGTTTCGGTCATGATCGCGATCCCGATCCCCTCCTGCATCAGGGAGAACCCGGGGCCGCTCGTCGCGGTGAGAACCCGACCGCCGGCCCACGCCGCGCCGATGAGCATGAACACGCTGGCGATCTCATCCTCGGCCTGGAGGAACGTGCCCCCGCGCTTGGGGAGTTCGCGGGCGAGGTGTTCCATGATCGCCGACGACGGGGTGATCGGGTACCCGGCGTAGAAGTCGACCCCTGCGGCGAGGGCCCCCTCGGCTACGGCGATGTTCCCCGACCAGAGCTTGCGCGCTGCGCTCACGGTGGCCAAGGATAGCCGCTCCCCGCCGCCGGCGACAGAATGATGGGCGGACACGAGGTCCGCCCCTACAGAGTCACGGTCCACGGTTGACGGACAACGGGTAACGGACTCCGGACAACCGGGGGTGTGTAGCGGCGGGCTTTATGCCCGACGGCAATACGACGGTTGGACGGTACGACGGTTCGCCGGTTTCGGCGACCCCAACCGTGCCTCGTTTCGTAGCGTCGGGACTCGTCCCCGACGGCCGTACGTGCGGTTGAGCGGTCTACGGTGGGTCGTTTCGTCGGTTCTGGAAACAACGGGCGGACACGAGGTCCGCCCCTACAGAATCACGGCCTACGGGCCACGGTTCACGGTTGACGGACAACGGGTAACGGACTCCGGACAACGGATCACGGACCATGGGGCGCGTAGAATGCTCTCGCAGCCATGGAGATCAGCGCGAACCTCCTCATCCGCAACGCGCGGCTGGTGACCCCGACCGGCGTGCGCGAGGGCGACTGCCTGATCAGGGACGGGCGGATCGCCGCCCTGGGCGAGGTGAAGAGCCCCGGGCGCGTTCCAGAGCTGGGCGCCGAAGGGCGCTTCCTAGCTCCCGGGTTCCTCGACCTCCACGTCCACGGCGGCGCGGGGGGCGACTTCATGGATGCGGACCCCGACGCCGCGCGGGCGATCGCGCGCTTCCACGCCCAGCACGGGACGACCGGCCTCCTCTCCACGATCGTCCCCGGCCCTGTGGAGCGGATGCGAAGGGCGATGGCCGCCGTGATCGGGGTCCCGGGGATCCTGGGGATCCACCTCGAAGGTCCGTTCCTCAGCCCGGAGAAGGCGGGCGCCCTCGATCCCCAATGGTTCCTCCCGCCGAGCCGCGACGCCTTTGGCAAGCTCGTCGCCGGGTTCGAGAGTCAGATCAAGGTCATCACGTTCGCCCCCGAGCTCCCCGGCGCGCTCGATCTGATCGCCGAGATCGGGGCGATTGGGGCCGTCCCTGCGATCGGCCACACCGCCGCCACGTACGAGCAGGTGACGGTAGCGCTGAACCACGGGGCGCGGCACGTGATCCACCTCGGGAACGCGATGACCGGCCTCCACCATCGAGATCCAGGCTGCGTCGGGGCAGCGCTACCTTCCGGTGCATCGATCGAGTTGATCCCCGATGGGGTTCATGTCCACCCCGCGTTCGTCCACCTCGTGGTGGAGTTCCTCCGCGGGCGGGGGGCGCTCCATCGGCTGTGCCTCGTCACCGACGCCACCGCCGCTGCGGGAATGCCCGACGGGAACTACCGCCTGGGGGACCGGGAGGTCTGCCTGCAGCGCGGGGAGGTGCGTCTCGCCGACGGGACCCTCGCCGGCTCGGCCCTGACATTGGACCAGGCCCTGCGGAACGCGGTCCAGTTCGCGAACCTCTCGCTAGAGGAGTCCATGAGCCTCGTCACCACAAACCCGGCACGGGTCCTGGGGCTGGACGGCGAGCTCGGGGCCCTCACCGTGGGCGCCAAGGCCGACCTCGTCCTCCTCAACCCCAACCTCACTGTATCTGCGGCGGTACGGGGAGGCGTTCTGGTCTCACAATCGTGACGTCTCCGCCCCCCGGCTCGCAGGCACAAGCCGTCCGCACCCTAAGAATGAAGGACCCCGCCGCACGTTTTCGTGTGCGCCGGCAACCTCCCGGCCCCCGGCCTAGGCACTAACCTTTATCCCCGCTGTCGGGGCCGTCGCTTCCATGGGCGTGTTTGTTCTACAGGTGCAAACCTGCTAAACCCGCCTCTGTTGTCCTACGTTGAAGCTCTTGCCTCCGATGGTGATCGTGGCGTATCTGGCAGCTCCAAAGTTCGCGGCTACTCTTACCGTGATAGTCTGGCTCCCAGTCCCTGAGGTGGGCGTCACGGTGATCCAGCTGTTGAAGTTTGTCACGCTCCAGGAGCACCCGGCCGGCGCGGTCACTGTTACGGACAAGCTCCCCCCCGATGCGGGAACGCTCCAGTAGGCTTGGGGGGTGATCGAGGAAATACACCCCTGTGACTGGCTCCTCACCTGTTGACCTACGTTGAAGCTCTTGCCGGCGATGGTTATCGTGGCGTACCTGGCGGCTCCCGTGTTTGGGGCCACTCTCACCGTGATAGTCCGCGTCCCGGTCCCTGAGGTGGGCGTCACGGTGACCCAGCTGCTGAACGGATTCGTCACGCTCCAGGAACACCCGGCCGGGGCGGTCACTGTTACGGACAAGCTCCCCCCCGATGCGGGAACGCTCCAGTAGCTCACGGGGCTCACGATGAGCGTGCTGCAGATCAGGGCTGTGCCGCCAGGGAGCCCCGGCGCAACCCGCCCGCCACCTGGTAGTTCGACATCGCCAACACCCACGATGCCGTAGTCCCTGTCTGAATACAGGAATTCCCCACCTGGATGGAATGCTGTCCAGTCAAGATTCAGCCAGCGGCTTCCATCGGTGTATGACATGAACCAGACCGCTTCGGCCTGGGGGTAGCGGTCGAAGATGTAGGGCTTGAGCTTCGCTTCCCAGTCTGCCCCCCCAAGTACACCATCGTGTACACATGGCTCTCTCTCTTCGCCTCGTCGCGCTCGAACCGCAGCCACACCGTACCCCCGATGGCACGTATGCAGGCCGCCAGGACAGTCGCGTAGTCCTCGCAGTCTCCCCTGAACTGGCGCCATCTGTTGTAAGTGGAGATCGACGTGCTGGCCGAGCGGAAGTGGTCGGATGGGAGGACATCATGACGGTAGTCCCAAGCCCCCGTCACAACTTCCCAGATGTCGAAGACCTGGCCGATGTTGTACGTTCCGCGGTTCTCGGCCCGGATGGCGGAGGTGGTGAAGTTGCGCACCACTATGCTCTGATAGTCCACTGCCGACGTGATCAACCTACAGAACTCCGGATCCCCCGAGCACCTCTGGGCAAAGACGGCCGGACCGAGGGACAGGATCAAGCCGAGAACAAGAAGGGCCGCGCGACACCTGGAAGCTCTCTTCATCTCGTGTCCCCACCTCAGCCTTGCAGGATGTGAGCGCATGATAGCGATTGGAGGTGCCGAAGCCAACCGTAGCCAAGACGATCACGACCCACTTGTCGGCATATATCGAAGTGCAGTTCTGCTCCGGCGCGATCACTGCGGATCGGATGCGAAGCCGTGGTGTACCAGATCATCACCCGAGTGACACCCTCGGAGTCAGATCCAGTAGCGTCTGCCAAGTTACTTCCGCGGCGGGAGTTCTGAACAGATCTCCGCTGCGGTGGATAGCGTAGGCGAGCAGCAGGCTGCGCGATATCCCTAGATCTCGCCCCAGTGGCGGCCGATCGTGACGTCGACCGCGAGGGGGACGCGGAGATCGGCGAACCGTTCCATGACCTCCCTGATCACTCCCGCAGCGCGGCCGGCGTCGCCTTCGTCGGCCTTGAACACGAACTGGTCGTGGACCGGGAAGATCGTCTCCACGAGGAGCTCGCCGCTCATTGTCGCCAAGCCGTCGCGAACCTGCCGGCAGGCAGGCAAGCTGCGACGCTACGTTCATCCGAGGCACGACTGCGCCGTCCGCGTTCAGCAGACGCGCTGGTATCGGGTTGCCTTGCACTTCGGTTGGGAGCAGGATCCTTACCGTGAGGTGAAGCGCATGACCAAGGCCAAGCTGACGAGCAAGGGGCAGATCACCCTCCCCAAGCGGGTCCGGGTGCGACTGGGACTTGCGGCGGGAGACGAGGTGGAGTTCGTCGAGGACGGTGGCGAGTTCCGGCTGCGTCGCCACATGGGCGAATCCCCGTTCGCCCCGTACCGCGGCCACCTCTCCCACCTGCGGGGGGAATCTCCGGACGCGATCGTCGAGGAGCTGCGGGGTTGACCGTTGTCCGTGATCCGTAGTCCGTAGTCCTTGAACTGCCGAGCGAATGGGACGCCCCCCTCTCCCTCACCCTCCCCTCTCCCACGCGGGGGAGAGGGACGGGAGCTCTGCGAGATCACACTTTCCGCACATCCATCCAAGTCAGCCTCGCTCAGATCGCTATCGCCCTGGACTCGAGACGGACAGACGACGGCAGATTTTCTGCGCTAGCCTATCGGGTATCTCGCTGTGGCGAGGCACAGCCTCGACCTCCCCCGTCCGAGAGTTGGTCCACAACGAATGAGAACGACCTTCTCGCTTGAGATGGCACCCGTGCTGGCGGAGATGTCGCAGCAGAGCAACGCGCTTCACTCGATTGTGACTGTCTCGAACTCCGCGTCGGCCGGGACTCCTCGTAACCCGTCCTCTCTGCGGTCTTCGAGGATTAGGGCAATCGCCTCGACCAAGCTCTGACGGGCTTCTTCCTTCGTCTGTCCCTGCCCGTTGGCTCCCGGGATCTCGGGGCAGTAGGCGATGAACCAGTCTCCGTCGCGCTCAAACACTGCGGTGAACTCGTGCTTCATCGCTCCCTCCTCACAACCACAGCACCCTGCCCACTGAGTGTACCGCGCCCTCGGCTTGGAGAGCGAGTGCAGATCAGACACGCCCCGGTGAGCCCGCCGCCTATCTCAAGGCGGAAGCGTCGTCACTCAGCCCAGGATCGCGGCCAGGTCCTCCTGGGGCGTTCGGATCGGCGTGAGGTCGAACGCCTCGCCGAGCACCTTCAGCACCTCAGGGGTCAGGAACGCGGGCAGGCTTGGGCCCAGCCGCATCCCGCGCATCCCGAGGTGGAGAAGGGTGAGCAGGATCGCCACCGCCTTCTGCTCGTACCACGACAGGACGAGCGACAGCGGGAGGTCGTTCAGCCCGCACCCCGCGGCCTCGGCCAGCGCCCCTGCCAGGCGGATCGCGGCGTAGGCGTCGTTGCACTGCCCCACGTCGAGGAGCCGCGGCAGCCCCTCCAACTCGCCGAACGGGAGCTTGTTGAACCGGTACTTGCCGCAGGCGAGGGTGAGGATCAGGCAGTCCTTGGGTACGGAGGTGGCGAACTCGGTGTAGTAGTTCCGGCCCGGCTTGGCGCCGTCGCAGCCGCCAATGAGGAACACGTGCCGCAGCTTTCCTGCCTTGACGAGGTCGAGCACGGACCCCGCCGCAGCGAGAAGCGTCTTCCGCCCGAAGCCGACGGTGATCGTCTGCTCGGGCGCATCGTCCGTGAACCCAGGGGCGGCGAGGGCGGCCTCGATCACCGGCGTGAAGTCCCGACCCTCCACGTGGCGCACCCCGGGCCAGGCGACGAGGTGGGAGGTGAAGATGCGGTCCACGTACGTCTCCGCCGGCTTCTGGATGCAGTTCGTGGTCATGAGCACCGCGCCGGGGAAGGCGGCGAACTCGCGACGCTGATCCTGCCACGCCCCTCCGTAGTTGCCGACCAGGTGGGGGAACGCCCGCAGCGCGGGGTAACCGTGAGCGGGGAGCATCTCGCCGTGGGTGTAGACGTGGATCCCCTTCCCCTCGGTCTGGCGAAGGAGCTCGTACAGGTCCTGGAGGTCGTGGCCGGAGACGACGATCGCCTTGCCCTTCACCGGGGTCACCCGGACCTGGGTCGGGGTGGGGTCACCGAACGCCTGGGTGTGCCCCTGGTCGAGGAGTTCCATCGCCCGCAGGTTGGCCTCCCCGCAACGCAGGGCGAGGGCGAGAAGCGCCGCGCGGTCGAGGCCACCGGCGAGGAGCGCGGCCAGGGCCTCGTGGAAGAACGCGTACACACGGTCGTCCTCACAGCCAAGGGATCGGGCGTGGACAGCGTAGGCAGCCGCACCCTTGAGACCGTAGACGATGAGCTCGGCGAGCCCGGCCCGCTCGGCCCCGTCGGCGGCGATCCGCGCTGCGGGGGAGACGGTGCGGCCCAGCGCGACGAGGCCCTCCAGGTCACGGGCGTTGGCGATGGGCACGCTGTGGGGAACACCCCCCGGCTCACGCCCCGCCGCACGAGCGGCCCCACCGTACAGGTTCTCCGCTTGGGTGCGGATGCGAAGGTCCTGTTCGATGGTCTTCTGCAGGCGGTGGGGATCGAAGTCCACGTTGGTGACCGTGGCGAACAGGGCCTCGGCGACGAACGCGTCCACCGCCTCGTCGCGGGCGTTCATCGCTCTCGCCCCGTGGGCGAGCCAGCTGATCTCTTTCGTGAGTTGGACGAGGAGGTCTTGCAGCGCGGCGACCTGCGGGTCCTTGCCGCAGACCCCGCTCACGGTGCAGCCCCGGCCTGAGGCCGTCTGCTCACACTGGTAACAGAACATGCTCATCGTGTCTCTCCTTTGTCAGACCCGAGGTCCGTTGTCCGTAGTCCGTGGTCCGTTGTCGGTGGTCCGTGGTCTGTAGCAACCGCGCCCTCGTTACTGCTGGGAACTGCGGACCCTGGCTGCTATCTCCGTGGCGAGGGTCGCGGCCTGGGCCTCGGCGTCTGCGTCGGGCGCGCCGTGAACGTCCACCGCCCCCACGACCTCGATCCCGGTCGGGCCGAGGATCTCGCCTGCCTGGCGCAGGGCGCCGCCGCCCCAGCCGTAGGAGCTGAGCACGGCCGCGTACCGCAGCGGCGGCCGGAGGGCCTTCACGAGGTTCACCGCGTTGAGCGCAGCCGGGTGGAGCCCGCCGAGCACGGTCGGCGCGCCGAGCACGATCGCCCGCGCGTCCACGAGGTCGCCGGCGAGGTCGCCCACGTCCACGTGCGCCAGTTCGTGCACCGCAACGTGGATCCCCGCGTCGAGAAGGGTCTCCGCGGCAATGCGGACGAGACGTTCGGTGGAGCCCCACATGCTGACGTACGCCACGACGACCTTGGGGAGCGTTTCCCCGGCGGTCCACTTCCGGTACAGGTTGAGGATCGTCTCCGGATGACGCCACAGCGGCCCGTGGCTGGGCGCGATGAGCTCGATCGGAAGACCGGCGAGCTTCTTCATCGCCCGCTCCCCGGCCTTGCGGAACGGCATCATGATCTCGCCAAAGTACATCTGGGCACGCACCGCAAGATCCGCCACCTCGTCGTCGTACACCCCGGCCGCGGTGTGGGCGCCAAAGAAGTCGCACGGGAAGAGGACCTTGTCCTCGATAATGTACGTGAACATGGTCTCCGGCCAGTGGAGGAACGGGGCGTCCACGAAGCGGAGCGTTTTGCCGCCGAGGTCAAGGGTGTCCCCGTCCTTCACGATCTGCATCCGGTCGTTGGGGACGTGGAAGTAGCGGGCGGCCATGTCCGCGCCCTTCGCGGTGAGGACGAGTTGCGCCTTGGGGCTCGCCGCAAGCACAACCGGGATAGACCCGGCGTGGTCGGGCTCAGCGTGGTTCATGACGACGTAGTCGAGCGCGGCGGGATCGGCGATTATCCTGATCTTGTCGAGGAGCTCGCCCTCAAAACCCGGGTTGACCGAGTCCACGAGGGCCGTCTTGGCGCTTCCCTTCACGAGGTACGCGTTGTACGACGTCCCGTGGGGGAGCGGGATCAACCCGTCGAACAACCGCCGGCCCCAATCCTTGACCCCCACCCAGTGGACGCCTCTCTTAAGCTCGATTACCGCTGGCTTCATCGGTTTCCTCCAGTTCTTCCAACAACGCCGCCGCGCGGCGGAGGTGCGGGATCACAATGGACCCGCCCACCACCAGGGCGACCGACATCGCCTCCATCAGCTCGTCGCCCGTCGCTCCCTCCTCCCACGCCCCAACGACGTGGTAGGTGATGCAGTCGTCGCAGCGCAGGGCGAGCGACGCGACCAGGCCGAGGAGTTCCTTCACCTTCCGGGGAAGCGCCCCGTCGTCGTAGGCCGCGGTGTCGAGGGCGAAGAACCGCTTTGTGACCAGGTTCGCCCGCCGCAGGGTGAGCGCGGTGAGGCGCTCCCGGTCGGCGAAGAACTCTTCCCGTCTGCCCATCGTCGTCTCCTTTCTCGCGTCAGTTGCCAACCGCCTGTCCACCGCCGAGGCGCAGAGCACGCAGAGAACACCAGTTCTGGAATCGAGTCCGCGTTCCCGAGGGCATGTAGCGCCGCAGCCTTCCTGCGACGA
>DYGJ01000080.1 GCA_020724765.1 Thermotoga sp.
CGAGCACGTGGCGCAGCGCGCGATGGAGCCGGGCCATGTCCGCCGGGGAGAGATCCCGTGCCGGGACGAGCGGGTGGAGGCGGGCGTGCCACAGGATGTCCTGCACGTACACGTTCCCGACCCCGGCGACGAAGCTCTGGTCGAGAAGGTAGCGTTTGAGCGCCCCGCGCCGGCCGGCGAGGAGCGCCCCCAGCGCCTCCGGCGTGAACGAGTCTGCAAGTGGATCCGGCCCCAGCTTCCCCAACTGGGGATGAGACGAGAGGTCGCCGCCGGGGACGAGGTGCACGTGCCCGAACCACCAGAAGTGGATCCACAGCTGATCGCCATCGGCAAATCGGAGCACGGCCCGTTCCCGTGCCAGGTCCGGCTCCCCATCAGCCGAGTGGAGCCGCACCTCCCCGCCCATCCCGAGGTTGATCGCCAGGAGGTCGCCCCGATCGAGGGCGAACAGGGCCCACTTGCCGCGCGGGCGGACACCCGTGATCGCCTGCCCCCCGACCGCGTCCGCGAACGCGTCCGGGAACAGGTTGAGGCACTTCGGCTGCGCGACCTGAACCTGGCCAATCCGCTTCCCCTTCAACGCCTGGTCGCAGCTGCGCGCCAGCACCACGAGATCCGGGAACTCGGGCACGGTTACCCGCTCGCGGCCACGCGAGCCAGCGCCTGCTCCGCCGGCACCTGCCACAGGGTGATCGTGTTGTACAGCCGGAACCCCAGCTCGTGGTTGATCTTGAGCATCGCCGCGTTCGAGTTCGCGTTCCCTGTGCTCACGAACTTCACTTCCGGCCGTCGGGCGAGGACCACCTCCAGCATCGCCGCCTTCAGCCAGCGGCCGAGCCCGTGGTTGCGGAACTCCGGAAACACGCCGGTGCCCCACTGGTGGAGGATCTCCGGCTCGTTGCGGTCCCACCCGACCTCGGTGAACCCGGCGATACGACCGGTGGGGATGTGGCGGGCGTAGATCGTCCACCGTTCCACGCCGCGCTTGCGGCTGGCCTCCTCCTGGTCGCGGATCATCTGCGGCGTCCAATGGAAGTCCTCCATGTCCAGACTCCCGCGCGGGGCGGTGTTCATCACCTCGTGCATCTTCACCACGTCCGCCAGATCCGCCTCCGGGTACGGCCCCTCCCAGAACCCAAGGCGAAACGCATCCCCCGGAGCGCGCTTCTGCCACGTCGCGAGGAGCGCGGGATCCACGTCGGAGATCCGCAGTTGGTTGATGTTCTGGGTCAAGCCCGGCGTTGCGCCCAACCGGCGTGCGAACGCCTCTCCGGCCGGGGCGGTGGTCGCGGTGCCCAGGGTGAGGAGCCGGCGTTCGTCGCCGCGAGCCGCCTCGGCCACGGTTCGGAGGAGCGCCGTGCCGATGCCCTGTCGCCGATAATCCGGGTGGACGTACACGTCGCACCACCCGAGGTGGCGGTTCTCCTGCGTCTGGCTCAGCTCGAGCTCCGCCCCACCCACCACCTGGCCGTTGCGCCACGCCACCCACCACCGGAGACCCCACACCGGCGGCACCGACGTGAGGATCGTGCGCAAGACGGGAAGCGAGCGCGGCGGGTACTCCGGCCACCACTCGGCGCGAATCCGATTGGAAAGCGCGTGGTATCCCCGCATCGCATCAGAACGGGCGGTTGCGGGGTCAAACCGCTCGATCCAGGCCCTAGATTGGGACATAGCACCCTCCTTGAGCGAAAGCCCAATTCTAGCCGATGGCGCCCCGTCCGGTGCGCTGTCCTGGACGGGCGCCCCCGGAGCCCCTTGCCCTGGGACCCGGTGCGCGGCGCGTGCTCTATACTTGGGCGCCGTACCCCGAAGGAGGGTTCAGCATGGTCACGTGGCGAAGGAGACATGGACACCCTCGGTCCGATCAGCGTGCGGCGAGGAGCGGGTGAACGTGAGCCAGGAGCCCCAACTCGTTCGGTTGGCGCGACGGGACGTTCCGCGGGCCGCGGAGAGCCTTGCACGGGCGTTCCACGACTACCCCCTCCTCGTCCACGCCTGCCCGGACGCGGAATCCCGGCCGCGTCTCGCCCGAGCGTTCGGCGCGGTGGCGCTCCACTACGCGGTCCGATGGGGTGAGGTCTACGCCACCTCGCCCCGGTTCGAGGGGATCGCCGCATGGGTCCCGGGAGCGCACTTCCCGATGACCGCGATGAAGGCACTCCGTGCTGTCCCATGGTCTGTCTTCCTCTCCCTGGGCCGCCACGGGGGGAACCGGTTGCGGTCCGCCGGCGCCCACCTCGACGCCATCCAACGCCGCCTTGCGCCGCCCGGCCACACGTTCCTGTTCGTCCTCGGCGTGCAGCCGGAGTTCCGCGGTCAAGGGGCGGTGAGCCGCTTGCTGCGGCCCATCCTCGCCCGGCTCGACGACGAGCGCCGATCGTGCTACGTGGATACGGTGAACCCCAGCGCGATCCCCATATACAGGCACTTCGGGTTCCGCGTTCTGGAGGAGTCGCCGATTCCGAAAACCGCCCTCACCGCGTGGGCCCTGGTGCGCCCGCCCGGCACCATCCCCACCTAGCCCGAGCCGCCGCTGGCGGCACGCGGACATCGCCGCGACGCACCCGATCCCGTATCCTAGGCCGTCGTGCTGGCTGCGTTCGTCCCGCTGTTCCTCGCCGTGTCCATCGCCATGATGGGGATGGGGATCATCGCCCCCATCATGCCCCTCTACGTCCGCTCGTTCGGCGCGGGCGGACTCGGCATCGGCATGGTCTTCGCTGCGTTCTCCGTGTCCCGGTTCGTGTTGGGCCCCGTGGTCGGCGTTCTGTCGGATCGCATCGGACGCAAGAAGCTCATCGTGTGGGGCCTCGGGCTTTACGCCGTTGTCTCTGTTCTCTACATCATCGCCCAGAGCCTATGGCAAATGGGGATCTTTCGACTGGTTCACGGCGTGGGCTCGATCATGGTCACGCCCATCGCCCAAGCGTATGTAGGCGACCTCACTCCCGTCGGCCGCGAGGGCCGGATCACGAACTTCTTCTACGCCTCGATGTTCGCCGGCATGGCGCTGGGCCCGCTCGTGGGCGGGTACCTCGTCGAGGGCTGGTCGCTCGAGGCCCCGTTCTTCGTGATGGGCATCCTCTCGCTCCTGGCGCTCATCGGGGTCGCGCGGTGGGTCCCCGACGACGTGAAGCGACCGAAGACCGACGCACCGCGCGCGGCGCCGAACCTGGGGGCCGCGCTCCGCGCCCCGGCGGTGCTGGCGATCATCGTCTACTTCGCGACCCGCGGGCTGTGGCGGCAGTCGTTCAACTCGTTCTGGCCCCTCCTCGCCGATGACTACGGCCACAGCCAGTCCGCCCTCGGCCTCGTTCTCACCGGGTACCTCGTCGACGAGGGGCTGTTCCAGATCCCGTTCGGCTACCTCGCCGACCGGTTCCGTCGTCTGCCCCAGATCGCCGTCGGCGGGTTGCTGGCCCCGCTGCCGATGTTCTTCGTCCCGCTCGTGCGCAGCCTGGAGGGCGTGGTGGCGCTGTCCGCCTTGATGGGCGTGGGAAGCGCCCTCGGCCGCGCGTCCGTGCTCGCCATCCGTACCCAGCTCGGACGCTCGCACGGGATGGGGACGCTCGCCGGGATCCAGAACTCCGCGTTCGCGGTCGGGCAGATGATCGGCCCGATTGCGGCCGGCGTGGTGTTCGACGCGTTCGGGATGGAGGCCCCGATGTACTTCGGGGCGTCGCTGGGCGTCATCGGAGGGGTCTGTGCGGTGCTCCTGTTCGCCGGCGGCGCCGACGCGTGGCGACGCCGATTCCGGCTCCCCACCCGCCGTCGAGTGCGAATCGACAGCGAACCCTGACGCCGCCTACTCCTCCGTCCGGCGGCGGAGGCGTACGGTGACCTTGGGTTCCACCCGGGCGAGACCCAGGATCTCGCCCCGTGCCTCCTCCGAGAGGTCTCCGTCGCGAACGAGCTTCTTCACCTTGTCGAGGCCCACGCCGGCGCACGATTCCCACAGGCCCAGCCGCCGCAGCCGGCCTTCCAGCTCCGCCCGGACCGGGTCTCCCGCCGCAGGGAAGATCAGCGTCTCCTCCTCCGTGACCGCCGCTTCCGCCTCTGTTCCCGCGACCACGGCGAACCCGCGGTCCCGAGCGTAGGCAACGAGGGCCGCCTCGACCTGGGTGATCTCCGTCTCCAGTCGCGCGGTCGTCTCCTTCAGCTCGGCCTTCAGCTTCGCCAGTCGATCGACCAGGACGACCCCCGGCTCCCCGAGGTGGCGGTTCTCGGGGTGCGTCGCCAGCATCCGGCGATGCCCCTTGGCCGGGCAGATCCCGGAGTACTCGCACCACGCGCACAGGGCCGACTCCCGAGGCGGGAACTCCGCTGCCCACTCGATCTCCCGGATTCGGCGCAGGGTATCCGCCCGCAACGCGTCCAGCTCCTCCGGGGACCGGGTGGTGACCAGCCGCTCATCGAACCGCAGGTAGTGCCACACCAGCCGAACCTCCCGCGCGTGGGTGAACCGTGATCGCGTGGCGAGCGCATACAGACCCGCCTGCACGTCGCGCGCCGCCTCCTCGGGCTCTGGCAGGGTGCCGCTCGTCTTGTAGTCGTGGACCTCGTAGATGTCGCCATCGCGTTTCGTCAGCCGATCGATGAACCCATGGAGCTCCGTCCCCTCATCGAGCGAGATGCTGAAGGGCATTTCGAGGCCGAGCACGATCTCTCCAGCAAACGGCGCATGGCGGGCGCAATAGAGCTCCAGGCACCGGACCCCGAGCCCCCGGTACGCGTCGGACGCCATCCCCCGGCGTACGATGCGGACGTTGTCCGCCCACTCCGCATCCCACGCCTCCTTGTACCGGGCGAAAACCTCGTCCACCGACGGTGTGAAGCCGAGTTGCACCTGGCGGTACAGCCACTCCAGCGCATCGTGGACCCGTGAACCGAGAAAGGCCTCGACCGACGGGCCGACGTCCACCTTCACCCGGTCCAGGTACTGGAACTTGTACTTGAGCGGACAGCTGGCGTACGTGTCCAGCCGCGAGTACGAGTACCGTGCCATGGCCCCATTGTGCACAGGCGGCAACGGACCTTCCACGGAGCCCCGCTGCTCGCGGTGGACGCGGAAAGCCCCGCCCGTCCCTCGCCGGGGGGCTCACCCCTCTCACGTTTCCCCGCAGGTAGATGCATGCTATGCTTTGCACAGGCGGTGATGACAGTGCACAGACTGGGAATGCTCGTCTGGGTGGGGCTCGCGGTGTGTGCGGTCATCGGTCGCGCGCAGGATTCATCCGCGCTGTGGGCGGCCACTCCTGCGCACGTGCCGGCAGCCGCGATCACGGTCGTCGGCGAGTTCATCAGCGAGATCGATGCGCTCGCCGCCGCGGGGCACACCGAAGCTCCGGCGGGCGCAGAGCGCAGGTGGGAGCTCCGGCTGCGCGTCTCCAATCCCACGACGACCGCAGTGGCCGTGTTCTGGACCGACTCGTACCTCGTGCTCCCGACGGGGGATCACGTCCCCTTGGTGCCCCTCACGCTGGGCTCCCTGCCGAGTTCGATCCCACCCGGATCCTCCGCCGAGACGCGGTTCAGGTTCGAGGCTGAACTCGCCTCCGAAGACACGGTCGGAGTGTCGCTGATCTGGATGGGGTGCTGCCAAGCGGAGTCCGCGCAGTGGACGTGGCGGCTCGTCCGCAGCCGGCCGCTGGTCGAGCCGACGTCCGGTCCCCGGCCGGAAACGGACGGGTCCCCGTGGGCGTGGGGGTGGATCCTGGTCGGGGGCATCCTGGCTGCGGGCTTGATCGCGATCCTTCTCGGACTGTAGCGGAAAGCGTTCAGATGGCAGCCGCCGCCGGGAGGGAGCCGATCGTCCCCATCGCGATCAGGGCGGAGAAGGCGCAGGTCGCCGGCCAAGGGAAAAGGGCCCCTTGCGGGGCCCGTTGTCTCTCCCTTGAGGATGGTAGGGAAGCGGGCTAGGCATCCTACACGCTCGCATTGTCATAACCGAGCGTTGAGGGACAGAGGGGATCTGGTGGAGAACCCGCGGAGTCCGTTAAACGACGGCGCCGTCAGCGATGTGGCCGTCGTCCTCGTCGCTCCATCGCTGTCCGCGGTCGTAGTCGCTCGGGGTTGAGGAAGCAAACGCCGACTCGCCGGACCCTAAGAATGAAGGTCTGACCCCGATGACGGGTAGCGTCGGACCCTGTGTCCGACGGCCGTTCCGCGCATACGAGGCAGTCAATTCCCGCACCACCTACCGGAACAAGAACCGCTCGGGGTTGACGGAGCAGAAGGCGTGCTTCTCCTCTTGGGTGAGGGCCATGGTGCGGGAGAAGAGCCCGAGGTACCCGTTGTAGGAGTCGATCCACATCAGGTTCACGGCGAAGTCCGTGCCGAACAGGATCCTGCTCCTCAGCTTCTCGACGTCCTCGGCGAGAAGGCCGTCGAGCATCTTCCGCAGCTCCCGGTAGTACTTCTCGCTCGTCGCCCGGCACGAGAGGTCCACGTAGACGTTCTCGTACTTCAGCACCAGCTCAACGGTCTGATCTCGGCGGTCCTCGTCCCCCTTCCCGGGGGGGAAGTGGGCCAGGTTCACCTTGAGGTCGGGGTAGTGCCCAAGCACCGCCGCCCACTTCCTCACAGCGGTGATCTTCTCGAGGTCCTTCCGATCTACCGCCACGAACCCGCCGCTTCCCCCGTGGGTGGTGAGGGGGATCCCCTTCTCGCTGCACGTGGCGTAGAGGAGCTTCACCTTGTCCATCGCGTCCTCATCCCCCTCCGGCCACGGGTCGAACCCGAGGGGCGGGTAGACCTTGATCCCGGCGAAGAAGTGGCTCCCCATGCCCTCGATGTCCCCGTCGAACTTCCCGAGGCGGGCGCGGAAGTCCTCCCGGCGTCCCGTGTACTCCCCGAAGTACTTCCCAAGGAGGTCAGCGATCCTTCCCTTCGTGTAGTTCGCCGGGTTGAGCCCGAGGAACGGGTAGATCTCGAAGGCCCGGCGCGTCTTTGGCCCCAGCGCGGGGTACTTCTCGGCAAGCGCCGGGCTCGACTCGGTCCGGGCGTAGTCCCGGATGCCGCGGAACAGGTCCACCACCTGTTCTACGATCGGCCGATCACCGAGCACGTCGTAGCGCAGCCAGCGCTTGGGCTTCTTCCCAGGCGGTGTCTTGTGCCTGTAACCGAAGTCCATCATCAGCGGGGTGAGGACGATCCTGGTGTAGCGCGCACCCCCAACGTGCAGGCCATCGTCGCGCAATAGCGGGGACTCCGGATCGCGGAGGCAGTTTTCCAGGAGCAGGAACATGCTCCCGATGTCGTTCTCCATGACAAACAGCAGGTTGACGATCCTTCCGACGCTACGCTTGAGTTTCAGACCGATTCTGCGGATCGCCGACTCAACCCGTGTCCGAAGAGAGGGAACCGCGTACACGGGTACCAGCAGCACCGCAACCAGTGCAAGCAACACGGCGACAACCGGGAGGAGGACGACAGCCACCAGCAGCACCAAGGACAGCACCAGGAGGGGGCAGCGGAGAGCGTGTCGCCTGAAGATCCCCTTGGGCAGATCTCGCAGGACACGCAGAATGAACGCCGACAGCGTGGGGTGGCTCAGGTTGAACGCGTGCAGATGAGCGTCAAAGAACGTCTTCTCCTCCATGGTCACCTCGCTATGCGCGGAGGGTATCCGAGCCCTCAGTTTGTCCCCGCAGAGGCGTTCAGTCCTCGGCGGACGCCTCGGGTATGACTTCGATCACGAGGACATTCGATGCCTCTTTACGCCCGCCAGGTCTCCACGCCACCGCCTGTATGTAGACGGTAAAGGCCTCCCCGAATGCTCCCAGCACCTCGGGTACACTGAGCGAGACTGACACCATATGCGTTGCTGCGCCGAATACCGTCTCCCCTCCGATGATCTCGGCCCGTGCACCAAGACTGGTCCCTATACCCTCGAACTCCGAAGATCCCTCCTCCGAAGCCCACAGTAGCGCCCAGTAGACATCCCGAGGTTCTGTGGTTCTCCAGTGAACCTCGACTGTAATCGCATCGCCAGATCTCAGGCCAAGCCGTCGGTCCGTCAGTCCCGCAAAGGTGATGCTGAGAATCTGCGGGAGTTCCGGCTGCCTGCAGACTGCCGCGTTGACGTAGAGGAATCCCTCGCTCCCACCACCGAGCCCCCGCAAAAACGTCTCCGCGGGTGTGCCCTCAACATCAATGCCTGTCAGGATCACGGTTGAGCATCGTGCCAAGAAGGCAGCCATTTCGGCCACGGTGGCCCTGCGAGCCGCAATCGGGTCAAACAGGCCTCCCTTGTTCGGGGTTGTCGGTATTCCGTCCGTGTAGAGGAACAAGATGCCGTCGGGCCGAACCGTCTGGGTAAACGGACATGCCGTCGCGATCGCGCCATTCAGCCAGGTCAGACGGTTCGTGTCCTTGATCGCGTTGACGGCATTCTCAACGGACGCTCTGAGGGCAACTTGACCGTTCCTGACCTCAAAGAGGTCACGGA
>DYGJ01000081.1 GCA_020724765.1 Thermotoga sp.
GCCGCGATGAGGGGAAGTTCGAGTTTCGACCCGGACCGATCTTCGCCCAGCTCGTTCTCGCCGATGAGATCAACCGTGCCACGCCCAAGACGCAGGCCGCCCTTCTCGAGGCGATGCAGGAGAGCCAGGCCACGATCGAAGGCGACACGCGCCCGCTCCCGCAGCCGTTCGTCGTCCTCGCCACTCAGAACCCGATCGAGTACGAGGGGACGTTTCCCCTCCCCGAGGCGCAGGTGGACCGGTTCCTCGTTCGGGTGCGGTTCGGATACCCGGAACCGGACGAAGAGAAGGAGATCCTGAACCGGCGGATCCGGCGCCAGACCGAGGAGGTATCCCTGCCCGCAGTGACCGATGCCGACGAGATCCTCGCCCTGCGTCGGGCGCTGGAGAACGTGCTCGTGGACCCTGATCTCGTGGGGTACATGGTGACCCTCGTCGCCGCCACGCGTCGCCACGCCTCGCTCGCCGTGGGGGCGAGCCCACGCGGGTCCCTTGCACTACTCAAGCTATCCCGCGCGCGCGCGGCCCTCGCTGGGCGCGACTACGTCCTGCCCGACGACGTGAAGGCCGTCGCCGTGCAAGCCCTCGCCCACCGGCTGATCCTCTCCCCCGAGTTGTGGACGCGCGACGTGAGGGCAGAGGACGTGGTCGCGGACATCGTTGCCCGTACACCCGTACCCAAGGCAGGTTGAGTGTTCAGCGCGAAGGCGCGCGTCGAGTTCACCGTTCTGGTGGCCCTCCTCGCGACGGGGATCGGACTGCGGCTGGCCGAATTGACATTCCTCGCCCTCCCGATCGCGCTCCACCTCGTGGGGGCATACGCGTGGGCGGCGTGGGATCGTCGGCCTCGGCTGGCCGCCCACCGCACCCTGTCCGCCGCCCGGATCTGGGAACACGAGACCGTCGCGATCGAGACCACGATCGAGAACAGGGGGTTGCGGGTCGAGCTCGTGCACGTGACGGATCCTCTCCCGCCAGGGCTTCGCCTGGTGGACGGGACCACGGAGGCGGTTCGCGAGCTTGCCGCCGGGGAAGCGGTTCAACTCCGCTGCGCAGCCGAGGCGCGACGTGGCGTCTACCCTCTGCCCGCAGTGCGAGTCGAGGCCGAAGATCTCCTCGGGTATGCGACGTGGAACGACGATCTGCCCTGCTCGGCCCCGCTCGTCGTGGTTCCAAGGTTCGAGACGATCTCCGGGATCGCGATCTCCCCCCGCCGCACCCTTCCCCAGTCCGGCACCGCGCGTTCCCGACGGGGCGGCGTGGGGATCGAGTTCTTCGGCACACGGGAGTACCGGCCTGGGGATGAGATGCGCCGGATCAACTGGAAGGCCGCGGCGCGCCTCGATGAGCTCGTGGTCACCGAGTTCGAGGAGGAACGCGCCGCCGATGTGGCAGTGGTGCTCGACGTGCGGGACCGCGCGTATCGGGGACAGGGGGCGACCGACCTCCTCGACCACGCGGCGCGGGCTGCCGCCAGCCTGTGCCAGACGTTTCTCGCCCAGGGTCACCGGGTGGGGCTCCTCATGTACGGGGCGTACCTGGATTGGGTATACCCCGGATGCGGACGACGGCACGGCGAACACCTCCTGCGCGAACTGGCCCGCGCCAAGCTCGGGTCGTCCGAGGTGTTCGCCGAGATCTCCCGTCTGCCGACCCGTCTCCTGCGGGCGGGCTCCCAGGTCGCTCTCGTCTCCCCTCTTCTCCCCGGCGACGACGTGGACCTGGGCGCACTCGCCTCCCGGGGCTACCGGGTGTTGGCGCTCATCGTGGATGCCGCAACGTCGGAAGAGACATCCCTGGGGACCGGACTCGAGGTTGAGCTGGCACGGCGTATCCTCACGCTCGAGCGCTGGGCGCTGCTCGGTCGGCTTCACGCAGCGCGGATCACGCCCCTCGTGTGGGACGTGCGCTACCCCCTCGCCCCCCAAGCCAAGGCCGCCTGGCGAAGGAGGAGGACGCGGTGATCCCGCCGCTGGTGGGGGCCCTCTGCGCGTGGATCCTCGCGTGGGCCGCGCTCGGGTTCCCCTTCGATCCGATCTGGTGGCTGTCGCTTCTCACGCCCGGAGTTTGGGCCGCGGGGATCGCGTACCGAACGAGAGGTTGCCTTGTGCTTGGGCTTCTGCTCTCCGTTGGGCTCGCAAGCGCAGTTGCGTTCGTCGGACATCGGGTCGCCGCCCTCGGCGTAACCACCCTCGCGCTGTGGACCTGGGACCTCGGACTTCTCTGGGTCTCCCGCCTCCAGCGCGGAGACGCCGAGTCCACCCGCCGCCTCAGCCGAGCTGCCCTCGTTCGCTCCACCGTGCTCTGCTTCGCCGCGTTTCTCGGGGGCGTGGCTTTCGCGGCACTCCGCATCTCGATCCCGTTCTGGTGGCTCGTCGGCGGAGCGCTGGGCGCGTGGATCGGTCTGGTCCTGATCGTGCGCGGGTTCCGCCGGACCTACACCTCGGGTGGGGAAGCGAGTGGGAACCGATCCTCTTCGTCCGGGCCGATCGCATAGGGAACGTCGAGGATTCCGTCCCCGTGCTTGTCCGGAGCGACGAACCCCTCCCAGTAGTTGCCGTGCGCTCCGTCGTCCCACGCTGCACCGCCCTCGGACCGAGCGGGAACGTGGCATCCCAGGAACGCGTTCTGGGCGATGACGATCCCCTCACAACGAAGCTCGACCACGACGCCGGTATCACACCGGTCAACCACCGATCCCGCAAGCAACGAGCCCGCCGTCGCCGCAAACCAGACCCCCGTGCGACACCGCGACACCCGGAGGTTGTACAGGTCGACCGCTGATGAGAAGAGGATTTTCACCCCGTCCGGGCACTCCTCAATCCGGGCCCGGGACACGCTTACCTTGGTAGAGAGAAACACGCTGATCCCGACCGCCGATCCCCGTACCCAGACGTTCTCGATCGTGACGTGTTTGGCGCTCTGAACCTTGATCCCAGCGGTGCGCGCACCGAGGATCTCCACGTTGCGGATGACGACCGGGCGCATCGTACCCGAGATGAGGATCCCGTAGTCATCCCCCCCGGCGTCGATCTGGAACCCGGAGATGACGTAGGGGTCACCGAAGACCCCCCACCCCCCGACCACCCCGTTCTCCGGCGTGAAGTCCTGATCCGAGGTGATGAGGATCGGCCCCCGACGCACGGGCCCGGCCCACGCCACGGTAGCTGCCAGGATGAGAAGCACCATCAACAAAGCCGCTTTGCGCATGCGCGATCACCCAGTAGCACGTTACCGCCGGACGCGAGGAGTTGCAGGGCCTATGTCCCCTCCTGAGCTAACCTCGGCCCTGCCCCCAACGCGTCGGCCATCCCGTTTCTCGGATAGACTCCTCCGCTCGGGTGTTCGGCAATGGCTGGAGAGGAGGCCGGGAGATGGGCGTTCAGGTCCACGCAACCGCAGCTGAGTTCCTGGAGACCGCTGAGGAGACTCTCCTCCGGGAGGAGGCCCTCTACAACCTGATCCTGGGCGTGGCCTCCCGCGTACGGGACGGCCGCTCCTACGGAGACGATCCCCCGTACTTCCTGTCGGTTCTGGAAGCGGGCGAACTCCGTGCCGCCGCGGTCCGCACCCCGCCGCATCCCCTCATCCTTGCCGTCCCGAAAGGGGACGTCGGAGCAATCGAAGCGGTCGTGAACCACTTCCTGGAGTCTGATCCGGACCTCCCGGGCGTGAACGGCCTTGTTCCCCACGCCGCCGCGTTTGCCCAGCTCTGGGAAAGGCGCCGCCCGGTGAGGGTGGAGGTGGGGATACAACTGCGGATCCACGAGCTGCGGACGGTCATCCCTCCGAGCGGTGTCCCCGGCGTGCTGCGGCCGCCGTGCGAAGAGGAACGGGACATCCTCGCCGCCTGGATCCAGGGGTTCCAGGCCGAGGCGGTTCCCGACGACCCCCTCACCAACCCCCACGAGATCCTCGACCGTTTCTTCGCGGGCGGGACCACACTGCGGGTGTGGGACGACGACGGCCCGGTATCGATGGCCGGGAGTTCGCGCTCCTCGGTTCACGGAGCCGCAGTGAGCCTCGTCTACACGCCGCCCGAGAACCGAGGCCGCGGGTACGCCTCGGCGTGCGTGGCCGGTCTCAGCCAGCTTCTCCTCGATCAGGGATACGCGTTCTGCTCCCTGTACACCGACCTCGCCAACCCGACCTCGAACAAGATCTACCGCGCCATCGGCTACCGCCCGCTCGGGGACGCGACCGTGTACCGGTTCTCCCCGCGATGACCCGCCTCTCTTACATCGCTGTTGCGATGAACCGCTCGATGTCCGCCCGGAACGCCGCGAGCGACTCCAGGTCGAGGTAGAACATGTGCCCGGCCTCGTAGTTCTCCATCTCGAAGTTCGCGCGGAACGCCGGATCGACGTTCATGTGAGAGAGCATGTACTCCGTAGCGAACAGGGGCGTGGCCAGGTCGTAGTACCCCTGACCAACGAACACCTTGGTGTACGGGTTCTTGGCGATCGCGCTGCGGAGCGCCTCTCCCGTCGCCGGCATGGCCCCCTTTTCCCACTCCCACTTCTCGTTCACGCTCATGCTCAGGGTCTCGTAGGCGAGGTCGGTCTCGATCCCCAACTCGGACCGCGCGTAGTGGTTGAACGCCGCGGTGTACGGAGGGGTGATGGCGAGCATCGACGGGTCGAACTCCGGCCGCTCCGTCACCGCCAACCCTTCCACGCCCTTGAACCTCGAATCGAGCCGGCCCACGCTGCGCCGCTCGTGGCGAAGAAGTTCCTTGCAGAACCGGTAGATGTTCACACGAAGGTTCGTGCCCAGGATGTAGTCGAGGTCCAGCCCTGTGTAGCGGGAGAGCTTCTTGGCCACGGACCGCCGGTCCGCATCGCTCAACCGGTCGCCCTTCATCAAGGCGAGGGTGAGATCGCCTTCCGCCCACGCCTTCACCTCGGCCACAAGGTCGGGCAGGGCCCGCTTCTGCAGTTCGTCCGATAGCCGCCCGTGGTACCACGCCGTGGCCGCGTACGTGGGGACGAAGAGCTGGAAAGGAAGATCGTTGGCGGGCATGAACCGGATCGCCGCCAGATCCAACACCGTGGAGATGAGCACGATCCCGTTGAACGCGATCCCGCGGTCCACGAGGTGGCCCGCCAGGCCCGCCGCGCGCGTCGTCCCGTAGCTCTCCCCAGCCAGGAACAGCGGCGAGGTCCACCTTTTGTAGCGCGTAAGGTAGAGGCGAATGAACTCCCCCACCGACTCGATGTCGCCCTTGAAGCTCCAGAACTTCTTGTCCAGGTCCTCCTTCGAAGCGCGGCTGAATCCGGTGCCGACGGGATCGATGAACACGAGGTCGGTCTGGTCGAGCCACGTGTGGACGTTGTCCTCGTACCGGTAGGGAGGAGCGGGCATCCACCCTTCCTTTTCCATCGCCACCCGCTTCGGGCCGAGGGCCCCCATGTGGAGCCAGATCGAAGCCGAGCCTGGACCGCCGTTGAACGCGAACGTAAGCGGACGTTTCGACCGATCGGGGAGGCCATCCAGCTCGTACGCGGTGAAGAAGAGCTCGGCCTCAGTTTCGTCGAACGCGTCCCGAAGCGGGATAACCCCTGCCCGCGCGGTGTACGCAAGTTTCTGACCCCGTACAACGATCTAGTGGTGCGTTTCGACCGGCTCGACCCCAAGGAGTCTGCGTTTCTTCTCCTTGGGCTCTGCGGCCTCGTTCGCCTTCTTCGCCTCGGGCTTCGCCTTTTCGTCGGCCATCTGCGATCCTCCTTACCAATCGATCGAGGCCCCATTGTACCGAGGCTCTTCTCCCATCGGGGGAGCCTGGGGGTTCTCTACGCCACGTCTTGTCCCGCAGCGCGGACCGCTCCAGCGTGCTCCTGACGGGAAGCACGCACGCGGATGGGCCCATGTGCTTTCCCGTGGTAAGATGCTCGCCAAGGTGATCTGTGTCGATGACAAAACAGGAACTCCTGACCCTGCTTGATGTTCTGCTGCCCCAAGAGCCGAACCCAACGATGTACCTCGCCACCTACGACGGCCTCTTCCCCCGGGTGCGGCCGATGTCCCTCGTGCGGGATGGATTGCGGTTCTACATGGGCACGGGCCGTGAGGACGCCAAGAGCGTGCACATCCGAGCCCATCCCCAGGTGGAGTTCACCATCCCCCTCCCGCGCGGGGTGGACACGGGGTACCTGCGCGTGGCGGGGACGGCCGTGGAGATCACGGGGCGCGTGAAGCACGAAGCGTGGACCCGCGGCAAAGGCTACGACGTGACCGCCTACGCCGCGGGCGGGCTGGGCAACCCCCAGATCGTCGTGTTCCGGATCGAGCCCGCAAGCGTTCGGCTCAACGTGCCGGGGACGATGGGCGAGGAAGAGCTGCCGCGAGCCTGGTTCGTCTAGCGGCCGGCAGGAGAACCGCCCGCGGCGCCTTCGGCCACGCGGAGAAGGCCGGATTCCCACGGCCAGGCGCGATAGATCCACCGCGATGCGGAGCTCGCAGAGAGAAGAGATCGTAGCGTCGTCATCCCCGACGGCCGTTCGTCGCAGACCTGCCTGCAGCAGGCAGGTCTGCGACGCTACGGAACCTTGGGAGCCTGGATTCAATTCCAAAAGAGCTTCTCTCTGCGTCGCGGCGGTGGACAGGCAGTTCAGCGGAACTCCGTGTGCCGCAGGCCCGCGGACCTAGGGATCGCCCCACGGGCGCCCAGCTGCCAGGGAGGATGAAGGGCCTGTACGAACCCCCGCCTGCGCCGGGGTCCTCTCCGGGCAGGTCACCTGGGATGACCGAAAGCGGGCTGCAGCACCTACACTCCCCTCAGGAATGAACTGGCAGTGGACGACAGCCTCGACCGCACTCCTCTTCACCGGAACGCTGGCGGCCTTCACGGCGGTCAGCCTCTTCCGCCGCCGGGCGATCCCCGGTGCCTCCGCCCTGGGAGCGGCAGCGCTCGCCGGGGCGTGGTGGTCGTTCGCCGCTGCACTAGAAGCGACCGCCGTGCCCCTCGCTGCGAAGATCCTCTTTTCCAAGCTCGAGTACGTTGGCTCGGGGAGCAGCGTGGTGTTCTTCCTCTTGTTCGTCTTTCGCTACACAGGAAAGACATCGTGGATGACGCAGCCCCGTGTAGCCGCGCTCTGGGCGCTCCCCGCCATCGCCGTGTCCTTGGCCGCGACGAACGAGCTTCACCACCGGGTGTGGATCGGCTTCAGTCCGGGCCCTGCCGGGTCGAACAGCATGCTCTACCACCACGGTCCGGCCTTCTTCGCGATCCTGGCCGGCATCTACGCCTACATCCTCGTCGCCGCATCCCTCCTCGCCGTCGCCGCGCTCCGGGCCTCGTTCGTCCAGAGACGGCAATCGGTCACCGTTCTCATCGCCGCAGCGTTCCCGGTTGTCGGCAGCATCCTGTACAGCCTCGGGATCACACCCGCACCCGGACTGAACCTATCGCCGATCAGCTTCGTCCTCACCGGAGTTGTCCTCGCCATCGGCATCGTCCCGCTGCGCCTGTTCGAATTGGTGCCCGTGGCGCGGGAAGCGCTCGTGGAGCGGATGAGCGATGGGATTCTCGTTGTGGACGCAGCGCATCGCATCGTGGACTTCAACCCCGCCGCGGTCGAACTCCTCGGCCTCCGCCCTGGCGGCGTCGGCATCGCGGCCCCCCATTCGCTTGCCATCTGGCCCAAGATCGCCCCCCGCATTCGCCCGGACTGCGAATCCCACTTCGAGCTGACCGTCTCCCAGGATCCGCTGGTGCACCTCGATCTCAGGGTTTCCCCGCTGAGGAGGCGCACCGGTGAGGCGGCGGGATTCCTCATCGTCGCCCGCAACATCTCCGCGCGGCATCGTGCCGAACGGCTGCTGCAGAGCGCGAACGACCGACTTCAAGACCACGTTCGGAAGATCGAGCATCTGCAGCAAGAGCTGCGCGAGAGAGCGATCCGCGATGCACTGACCGGTCTTCTCAGCCGTCGGTACCTGGACGAGGAACTTCCCCGGATCCTCGAACAATCGGCCCTGGATAACGCTCCTGTCTCCGTCATCATGTTCGACATCGACCGCTTCAAACAGGCCAACGACGCGCACGGGCATCGCGCCGGGGATGCGCTGCTGGTCACGTTGAGCAGACTCCTCACCCGCCATTCCCGACCGGGGGACATCGTCTGCCGCTTCGGTGGAGACGAGTTCGTGCTCGTTCTCCCGAGAACCCTCGTCGCCGTTGCCGTAGAGCGCGCTGAGGAGATCCGCCGCGCCTTCCGGGAGTCTGCCATCCCGGACCTCGGCCCCACCGCACAGCCGACGTTGTCCGCAGGGGTCGCTCTCTTCCCTGTGCACGGCAGAACTCGGGACGAGCTTCTCCACGCCGCCGATGAAGCGCTCTATCAGGCCAAAGAAGCGGGACGTGATTACATTCGCACCGCCAACCCTCGAACCGGCTGATCCTCCGGGGGCACGACCCTCCGGCTGTTCTCAGAGATCCAT
>DYGJ01000082.1 GCA_020724765.1 Thermotoga sp.
CCGCGGGCGGCGTTGACGATGGCCAGGAAGGCCAAGGCCGGGAAGTTCCACTTCATCACTGGCCTCGTCATGTTCGTACTCGGCGTGGGGATGATCGTCGCCGTGCGGTTGGGGTTCCTGTAGAGCGGGCTAGCAGGCATGGTTCCGTGTTGAGGAGCGGTAGCGACTCAACCCCAAGCGGGTCTTTCTTCGTCGTCCAAGGCTTCGCGGGTCGTTCACCGCTTGTTAGCGGGTGCCGGGAGGAAACCGCGCTTCGACGCGGAGGACGGACGGGTTGATTCGCGAAACGACCTCCGCCTCGTCCAGAGGAGCGATGAGATCGCCTGTCGCAAGGGGCAGCGTCATCCCTCGGTCGGCAAGCCAGTCCGCAGCACGCTGGATGGAGACGGCAAACCCGAGCTCCTTGCCGCTTGTGGAGGTGACGCTGCCTGTGACGACCCCTACCACCTGCCCGCGATCGTTCACGAGCGGCGCTCCGCTGTAGCCCCGGCGGAACGGGTCCTGAGTGGCGATGAGGTCCCTCAACACAGCGCCCTCCGGCCCCACCGCCCACCACCCGACACCGGCCACCGAGGTGGAGCGAGCCGTTGGGTGCGCGGATCCCGCGGGGTGACCGACGGTGATCACCGTGTCGCCGAACTCGGGCCACCCCTGCGCCAGTACAGCCACCGACATCGGGGGGGCGTCAGCGGTGGAGAGCAGGGCAAGGTCGTGGTCCGTGCTGAGAGCAGCGACGCTGGCGGCGTAGCCACGACCCTCCTGGTAGACGGTGATCTCCGTCGCTCCCCGCACCACGTGGGCTGCGGTGAGGACGTATCCGCCCTCGGCGACCACAAACCCCGTTCCGGAGCTCGTCCCTTCGCGGGGGAGGAGGCCGGGGACGAACGTGGCGAGGAGGGCTCCCGCCACAACAAGGACGATCCCCACCACCCACCACCGCCGCGGACGGGGCTCCGGAAGCTTCTCCTCAACTGGAGGAACCTCATCCTCGGTCATCGCCCCTCACCTCCCTCATCGGCCCGCCGCTCAGCAGAAGGGGACCCCACCGGGTGCAGCCGTGCCACCAACCCGTGGAGAGCGGGTAGAGCGAAGCTACCGGCGTCGTCGTCCGCTCCCGCGTCGTTCCTCGCGCCGTGCGGCCGGGGCCGGGTGTGCCTCCCGCGCCCCGGGGACGAGGAGCGAACGTAGGAGCCGACGGTAAACATTCGCGGCCCGCTCCAAGTCCGCAAGGAGCACGTTCTCATCCGCCTGATGGGCGAGGGTTTCGTCTCCCGGACCGTAGACCACCGTGGGGATTCCCCGCCGCGCGTACGACTCCACCCCGTCCGTCGAGAACCGCAAGATGCGCATGGGCGGTGAACCGAGTCCCTCCCACGCCCGAACCACCCACGGGTGTTCGGGGTTCATCCACCACGCGGGGAAGAAACACTCTGCCCCGAACTTCTCCCCGGTGTAGGCGACGAGTTCGACTCGCTCAAGGCGGGCCTCGGCCTCGAGCCCCTCGTACGCAGCGAGCACCGACTCGGGCGTCTCGTCGCGGGAGATGCGGCGATCGATGAGAACCCAGCATGTTTCGGGGACGACCGGACCGCCGGATGGGGTACCGATCCCCACCAGCGTAGCCGTTTCCTCTCCGAGCAACGGGTCATCGGGTAACAGGGTGTCGAAGGTGAGGGGGAGGGTTTCGATCATGCGCACGATTGCGTTGTCGCCCAGGTGAGGCATTGCGGCGTGAGCGGCGCGCCCCCGCACTTCGAGGCGGACCACCGCCCGGCCTCGATGGCCGATCCCCAGACGCAGGTCCGTCGGCTCGCCCAACACCACGAGGTCAGGCTTTCCCACTTGGTCGAGAACCCGCGCCAGAACGACCCCCTCTACGATCTCCTCGTACGGGACGTACACCAGAAGGAGGGTCCCCTGGATCTCCTTGGCGGTAGCTGCGGCAATCTGAGAGGCGATCGATCCCTTCATGTCGACCGCGCCACGTCCCCACAGCCGTCCTTCAGCGATTTCCCCTGTGAACAACCCCCGGGTCCACGCGTCCTCGTCTCCGCCCGGGACCGTGTCGAGGTGCCCCTCCAGCATCACGGTCGGGCCGTTGCCCCGCGAGATCCGTGCTACAACCGAACCCAGCGGTCCCCGCTCCACATCGCCGAACGGCGTGAGCACGCGGAGGATGTACTCGGCCAGATCTCCCTCTGTCCCCGAGGGACTTGGAATACGCACCAATTCCTGAGCCAATCGCACAGGGTCGGTCATGAGAGGTGAATCTCCACAATGTCCTTGTCCTGGACGGGATGGTCCTGAGGGGCGTGCTGGCCGTCGAACCGACCCGATCCCCACAGACGCACATAACGTAGACGACTCACGAAGTCCTTGTGGATCTGTTCTACCACGTTCAACACGGTTGCTCCCTCCCGAATCGTATACGGTTGCGATAGATCCGGAGCCTGGCCGGGTTTTTTCGTGTACACCCGCACCACCCCCGAATGGCGGAAGATCAATGCTCGCACGTCACTCAGCCCCTCGCCGGTCGCCGTGGAGGCCGCAACGGAGGGGAACCGGTCCTCAGTCCAGGCCCGAAACGCCGGCATGCGGCTCTGGCCGAGGTCGGCCTTCAGCCCTACGGCCACGGTCCGCCGCTCCACGACCCGCCAATCCACCTGCCGACTAGGCCCTCCGGTGAGCACAGCGTGGTGATCCGCGAGGAGCGCGATCACCTCTTCGGTCTCCTGTTGCCAGTGCGGATTTTCCAGGTCCACACACAACGCCACCGTGTCCGCGAGGCGAATCAGTCCGTACACCCAACCCTCGGTGTAGTCCCGCGTGATCGGTGGCAGGTCTACGAGCTGAATCTGAATGTCCTCAAACTCCATCATCCCTGGCTGGGGGCGGACAGTGGACATCGGATAGGGGGCGATCTCCGGGGTAGCCCGCGTAAGGGCGGCGACAAGGGACGACTTACCGGCATTGGGGACGCCGACGAGCGCCACCTGGGCCGCGCCCTCCCGCGGCACGTGGTACCCCACCGCCCCCCCTTTGCCGGATCGCCTTTGCTGCTCCGCTTTCTCCTTAAGCTTGGCGATTCGACGGCGGATGTCCGCCTGCATCTTCTCCGTCCCCTTGTGCTTGGGGATGGTGGCGAGCATCTCCTGAAGGGCGTCCAGTCGCTCCTCGTCGGTCTTGGACCGGTTGAGGCGGTCCCGAGCGGCGAGGAACCCCGGGCTCAAGTTGGCGGGCATCGCCTCTGATTGTAGTGAGCGGGTCAATCCCGTTCTAGCAGTCTGTCTGAGTGCCTTCCGCAGGGTTCCAGGCACAGCCAGGGAGGGTCCCCGAAGCACGAAACCGTGGTCCGCAGGCCGTTCCCCGTGGACCGAAGGGTCTGGTACGGGCTCCGGTTCACGGATACCGGATCACGGGTCCGCGCCCCAAAGTCTTCCCCAGCGGGCCGCTAGCGCGGTCTCAGAGGGGCCGGATATAGTACCGATCATGATCTCGCCTCCATCGGGCGCTCTTCCAGAGGTCGTCAACGCCCGTACCGAGCGGGACCTCGATCTGGCGAAGGTCCTCGACGGGGTGGCGGCGTTTGCCGCCTCCTCTCTCGGGTCTGAGGCCGTGCATGCCCTCTCTCCGCGCGCGGACCGCGAAGCACTGGAGCGGGAGTTCGCCCTCGTGGCGCAGATGGAGGAAGCTCTACGGGACGGGTTTTCCCTCGGGGGCATCCACGACCTGGCTCCTGTGCTTGCCGACGCCCATGAGCATGCCACCCTTGCCTCGGACCAGTTCCTCACCGTGGCCGCTACCCTCACCGCGTCGTCCGAGGTGAGGGAGGCGTTCTCAGCATCGCGGTTGCCAGGGCTGAAGGCTTTTGGGGAGAAAATCTCGGATCAGACAGACCTCCTGCGGGCGATCTGGCGGGCGGTTGACGAACGGGGGGAGATCCGCGACGACGCAACCCCCAAGCTGGCCGGGCTCAACCGCGAGCTTCGAGCGCTCACCGATCGGATCACCGATCTCCTCCGCCGATACCTGGACCGGAACCGCGAGCACATCCAGGATCCAGTGATCACCCAGCGCGGGGGGAGGTTCGTGATCCCGCTCAAGGTTAGCGCACGTGGAGCATCGGTCGTGGTCCACGAGACATCGGCGAGCGGCCAGACCCTGTTTGCCGAACCCGCGCCGGTGGTCGAGCTCAACAATCGGCTGCGGGCGATCGACGAGGACATCCGGCGTGAACGGCTCAGAATCCTCGCCGAGCTGACAGCGAAGCTTCTGGCCGAGGAAGGGCACCTGCGGCGGGACCTCGCCATCCTCGCCCGCCTCGACGGTTTGTACGCCCGAGCACGGTACGGCCAGGCCGTGTGCGGAACGCTGCCATCTTTGGGTGAGGACGGACGGGTCGAGTTTGTGGACGCTCGCCACCCCCTCCTCGGCGAGCGGGCAGTGCCGGTCTCGATCGCGTTCGGGGGGGCGAAGCGGGTCGCGGTGATCACCGGCCCCAACACGGGTGGGAAAACGGTGCTCCTGAAGACGATTGGCCTTCTGACGGTGATGGCCCAGTGTGGGATTCCGATCCCCGCCTCGTCGCGGACCGTGCTGTCCGTGTTCCCCAAGATACGATCTGACATCGGGGAGGAGCAGTCCATCGAACAGAGCCTGTCCACGTTCTCTTCCCACATGACGAACATCGTGTCCATCCTCCGCGACGCCGATGAGCGAACGCTCGTTCTCCTCGACGAGCTGGGGGCAGGGACCGATCCCCAGGAGGGAGCTGCGCTTGGTCTCGCAATTTTGGAAAGGATCATCGAGATCGGAGCCAGTGCTGCTGTGGCGACCCACCTCACCCCGCTCAAGCATTTCTCCGTGTCGCACCCGGAAGTCCTTTCTTGTTCGATGGAGTTCGATCTGGAGACCCTGTCCCCCACCTACCGCGTCCTGGAAGGAGTGCCGGGCCGGTCGTGCGCTCTTGAGATCGCGAAACGCCTGGGACTTCCTGAGGAGCTGATCGAGCGGGCGCGGGGGTCGTTCACGACCGGTGAGATCCAAGCCGAGGAGATCATCGAGGAACTAGAGAGGGAACGGGGGACGGCCCGCCGGTTGCGGTCGAACCTCGAACTGGAGCGGGAGACCGTGGCGAAGCTGCGTGCGGATTACGAGAAGCGACTCCTCGCGCTCAAGGAGAAGAGGGCCGAAGCGTTGGGGCAAGAACTGGCCCGCTTGGAGGGGGAGATTCGCACGGCGCGCAAAGAGCTCTCGGAGCTCATTGCGCAGGCCCGGGCGTCCGAAACGGCCGATGAGCGGCGAAGAGCGTTGCACCGGGTGGACGAGATCGCCGCCGAGATTCCGGCTGCTCCTGTTCTGACAAGCCGCCCTCCGCGGTTGGAGGAGGGGATGACAGTGCGGGTGCGGTCCTCGGGCACGCTGGGAAAGGTTCTGCGGCTGGACGAGGACCGAGTCGAGGTTGAAGTGCGGGACCGGCGGGTCGAACTCCCGCCGGACGCGCTCGAACCCGCTGCGCCGCCCCCGCCATCGCGGGCGGCGTCCTTCCCCATGGGGTCTGTGGGCCAGGTGAGTCTGGAGCTCTCCGTGCGTGGGCTGACCGTGGCCGAGGCCGAGCGCGAGGTGACGATCTGGCTTGACAAACTCCTTCGAGCCGGGATCACCACCGGACGGATCGTTCACGGCAAGGGCACCGGAGCCCTTCGCGAGGCCCTCCATAACTACCTACGGCGGGCCCCCTACGTGAAGGGATTCCGCCACGCTCCGCCCACCGAAGGCGGAGACGGGGTCACGATCGTTGATATCGCCTAACGGACGTGGTGGCAGCTACCCTGCTGAGACCTCCCAACCCTCTCGACTGACCCCGTTTCCTTGCGAGAGGCGGCCGGGTACGATACTGCATGGAGACCCATGATGTGCGCGAGTTGGTCGCGGAGATCCGGACGCGGATACGCTGCGACAGCCTTGTCCTGTCCAGCGAGTTCTTGCGTGTAGACGGGTTCCTCAACCACCGCGTAGAACCGGAGTTCGTCGCCCTGGCGGGGGCCGCCCTGGCCAAGTCGTACGCTGACGCGCAGGTGAGCTGCGTGTTCACCGCTGAGGCTGCCGGCAACGTGATCGCCTACGAGGCCGCCCGGCGACTGGATGCCACGGCCCTCTATGCCAAGAAGGGGGCAGCGCGCACGATGGCGCGGGCGCTCATGCGCCGCATGAGCTCGCCGACCAAGGGCACCGAGCAGAACCTCTGTGTGAGCGCCGACTATCTCGGCCCTGAGCAACGGGTGCTCGTGGTGGACGACTTCCTTCACCAGGGGACGACGAGCGCTGCCCTGGCGGCGATGGTCGCTGAGACCGGTGCGCAGTTGGTGGGGTTCGGGTTCGTGATCGAGAAGCGACAGAGCCGCGGCCGGCAGGCGCTGCAGCGGTTCGGTGTGCCCATCGTGTCGCTGGCGATTATCGAGTCCATGGACCCCAGCACGGGGCAGATCGTCTTCGCCGAAGAATGAGCGTTGTTATCTTGGACTTCGGCTCGCAGTACACCCAACTCATCGCCCGCCGGTTGCGCGAGCTGCAGGCGTTTTCGGTCGTCGTCCCGGGCACGGCTCCGTGGGAGGAGATCCGGGGCTACCAACCGCGGGCGGTCGTTCTCTCCGGTTCGCCCGCTTCAGCGATCGATCCGGACTCACCCCGCCCCGACCGACGGTTGTTCGATGCCGACGTGCCGATGTTGGGAATCTGCTATGGAATGCATCTGCTGGCGCGGGCGTACGGGGGGACCGTTGCTCCTCGCCGAGGGCACGAGTATGGCCGTGCCCAGCTGATTCACCAGTCAGGTTTCTTGTTTGACAGGTTGCCCCAACCTCTCGACGTGTGGATGAGCCACGGCGACGTGGTGGCGAGCATCCCACCAGGTTGGGCGATGCTGGCGTCCACAGCAGACTGCCCCGTTGCTGCCCTGTCCTCCTCCGACGGTCGGAAGGTCGGGTTGCAGTTCCACCCCGAGGTGGCGCACACCCAGGATGGCGCCAAGCTGCTGGAGCGGTTCCTGGACTTGGCGGGTGTGGATCGCACCTGGATACCGGAGACCATCGCCGAGCAGCTGGTGAGCGAGGTCCGCAGCCGGGCAAGGGGGAGCCGCGTGCTCCTCGCTGCGTCCGGGGGCGTGGACTCGTCCGTGCTCGCTCTTCTCCTCGTCCGCGCGGGAGTAGACCACGAGGCCGTGTTCGTGGACCACGGGCTCCTTCGCCAGGGCGAGCGTCAGGAGGTGGAGGCGGCGCTACGCCCGCTCGGGGTGTCGCTGCAGGTGGTGGACGCCGCTGACCGGTTCCACGCTGCGTTGCGAGGGATCCATGACCCGGAGGAGAAGCGGCGGGCGATCGGCGCCACGTTCATCCAGGTGTTCCGCGAGCGGGCCGTTGCGTTGGGACAGTTCCGCTTTCTTGCCCAAGGCACGCTCTACCCCGATGTGATCGAGTCGGCAGGCGTGGCCGGGTCCGCGAACATCAAGAGCCACCACAACGTAGGCGGTCTTCCTGCCGAGCTCGGGTTCGAGCTTCTGGAACCGCTGCGCCTTCTGTTCAAAGACGAGGTGCGCAAGGTGGGGCGTATCCTTGGACTGCCCGATAACATCCGGTTGCGGCACCCATTTCCCGGTCCGGGCCTCGCCGTGCGCATCATCGGCGAGGTCACCCCCGAGGCCCTCGACATTGCCCGCTGCGCCGACCACGAGTTCATCCAGGCTCTTCGCGAGGAAGGCCTGTACAACGACGTGTGGCAAGCTTTGGCCGTGCTCACGCCCGTGAAGAGCGTGGGGGTGGCCGGCGATGGCCGACGGTACGGCTACGTCGTCGCGTTGCGCGCTGTCACGAGCGTGGACGGGATGACCGCCGATTGGGCGCGCCTCCCTCACGACGTCCTGGATCGGGTCGTGGCACGGATCACCCGTCGCGTGCCCGAGGTGGGGCGGGTGGTCTACGACATCACGAGCAAGCCGCCAGCGACGATCGAGTGGGAGTGAGCGCAGCCCAACCCCTAGCTCACCCGATGATCTGGGCCTCCCCCGTTCCACAGGCCAGGTGGGAGCCGAGTTCGTCGAAGATCGCTACTTCACCTCGACCCAGATCGGGTTCGTGTACGCCGGATCGCCATCGGTGGCCACGACGCGCACGATGTACCACCCTGACATGCCAGGCCCATCCGTCAGGGTGATCGTGGCTTCCGCCTTTCCGTCGAGCGCGAACTCGCGCAACACTTCACCGTTCTTGATCACCTGGGCAAGCGCGAGCCCTCGGGGTACCTCGCGCGGGGAGACGAACAGCTCGGCCCGGAGCCGGATTTCCTCTCCTGCCTTGAGGGTGACCGTGTCTCCCGGCCGGGCGGTCCCGTCCCGGGCAGTGAGGTGGA
>DYGJ01000083.1 GCA_020724765.1 Thermotoga sp.
CCATCCTCCACGAGCACTGGCGGGTGGCGTTCCGACGGAGGTACTTCACCCGTGCTCATAGTTGGGGTCGTAGTTGGGGTCGGGTCTTGTTCCGTGCATGCATCAAGGCTACGGTACCCTAAGGAACAGAACTCTCACCCGCCAAACACTTTGGTAGAACTGGACGGGATCAGCTTGACCTGTTCGGGGCGCGCTTCCCACAGGGCTCTGCCAGGCTGGACCTGTGAGGGGTGATCACCTGGGCGACCAAGAAGCCCGCGTGCGATTCGTGCGGTCAGAGTTCTGCTAGACGCAACGAGATCTACCCTCGATGTCTGCCTATGATGGTGGCCTCTCGTGGTGTATGATCATGGCACCAAAGGAGGGCACCATGAAGCGGTTGTCGGTGACAGTGGATCCTGAGCTGATCGAAGAAGCGATGAGCGTGGGCGGGACAAAGACGAAGCGCGACGTGATCGAGACGGCTCTGCGGGAGTTCGTTCGCAACCACGCCCGGGCGAAGCTGCGGGAGATGGCGGGAGCAGGCCTTGTGGCGTGGACGGAGGAGGAGCTGGCCCGATGGCGAGAGTCAGGCAGGAGATGAGCGCACCGCGACAACCGATTCTCGTTGACACCTCGCTGTGGGTCCGGTACTTGCAGCCCGCTGGCTGGGAGGAGCTGAAGGAGGGGCTGGCGTGGCTGCTGGACCAAGGATCTCTCCTCACGTGCTGGGTGGTGAAGGCTGAACTCCTTGTTGGGGCCAGGAACGCAGGTGCGTTCGATCGTCTATTGGAAAGCCTTCAGGCGCTGGATGAAGTGGCGCTCACACCGGAGGTCTGGGAGGGTGCAGCGCGGTTGGGGCACAAGTTGCGGCTGAAGGGCTTCTCGGTCCCCCTGCCGGACCTTCTGATCGCCCAGGCAGCCGCTGCCGCTCATGCCGAGTTGTGGCATGCTGATGCGCACTTTGATCGGATCGTGGAGGTATCCCGGCTGAAGGCGCGGTCGTTTCTGGAGAGGCCCAACCCAGGACGTTCGTAACGCTGTGATGCAGGGGGCACATGCTGTACCGTCTGTTGCCCATCCTGTCGGGCCTCCCCGTTTCCTTCAGCCGGCGGTAGGTCGCGCGGATGCACGGGTTGGAGGAGGACACGGGCAGCGTTGCCTCGGACAGGCATTTGCGAACCTCCCTTCCTCGCTTGCTGGGCCATGGGCTGCTCCGGACGGGACTGACTAACTGGGTCTCGATCGGGTCGGGGCTATCGCGGGCCTCTACGCCCAGCCGCTAGCCCCGAGTGTGGGTGAGGCCTTCGGCGAAGGCCTTGGCACGCTCCAGATCAGCAGCGTTTGGACGTCCCTTGTTGATGCCGCCGAAGAACCGGAGGAAGACGTTGGTGTTGAAGCCTGGGCAGCCGAACTCGCCCACGACCTCGTACCCTTTGGCACGGAGCTTCTCGCGCAGCGCCGAGTGGTTGCTGCGGATGAACCGGTTGGAGACGGCGAACGCGAACAGGCCACAGGTGGAGAAGATGAACGCTTTCTTGCCTCTTGCCTCGGGCAACTGATCGGCGAGTTGGAGAACCGAGGGGTGATGCTTGGCGTCGTAGATCCCCGAGCCGAAGCCGACGAGGTCGTACGTCGCAAGGTCGGTCGGCTTCACGTCCTTAGGCGCGACGACGTCGGCGCCGAGGGCCTTGGCGATCACCCGCGCCACGGCCTCCGTGTTCTTGTGATGGTAGGAGAAAACGACAACGCGTGCTCTCATTGGGCCACGTCACCCCTGGGCTGGGGCATTCTACCGTAGCAACAGCGCCTCGGCATTGTTGCTGCATTCGGGTCAGGCGTTGTCACGTGCGTGGTTGGTGGCCAGCGGCCGGTGCCATCCGGCTTCTCACCTGTCAAGCACGATGTCGAGCCGGGAGAGGATCAGCTCGACCTGTTCCGAAGGCAGCTTCCCGCACCGGTCGGCCAGGGCGAACCTGTCGAGGGTGATCACCTGCGCGACCAGGGCCACAGAGTCCTTGGGGGGTCTGTAGGAGCGAGGGTCCGGCCAAGTTGGCCACCTGCCACAGCTTCCGGCACTTGTTCGCGACGCACGTGCTGGAGGATGGTAACGACATCCGGACGGTGCAGGAGTTGGTTGGCACATTGACGTAAAGACGACGATGATTTGCACCCGCGTGTTGAACCGCGGCCCGGCGAACGTACGGAGTCCGGTGGACGCGCTGGTGGGCGAGGTGCGTTAAGCGGATCCGTGTATCATGCCGGTATGAAGCCATTGGCGCGGGGAGGTGCGGTGGGCGCGGCGGCCGTGGGGTGGCGGGCGGTGGGGTGTTCTGCGGACGGGTGGGGTGGTTCGGGGGGTTACGCGGATCCGGGGAAGCTCTGTTAGGGTTCACCCTCATTTTCATTCGAGCACTCATAGCTTTTGTGGCGCTACCCGGCATCGTAGCGTTTCTGGTGCCGATCGCCTGGTCTTGGGTTGCGGGCTTGTCGATGCACTGGCCGCTTGGTCTGGTTCTCGTCATCCTCGGCACCTTCGGCCTGTTGTGGTGCGTCCGGGATTTCTATGTTTCCGGCAAAGGAACCCTCGCGCCTTGGGCACCGCCTCAGCATCTGGTCGTCGTCGGGCTGTACCGGTATAGCCGCAATCCCATGTATGTCGCGGTCGCCCTGGTTTTGGTGGGGTGGGCTGCTGCGTTCTGGTCCGTTACTCTGCTCATCTACGCACTGGTTGCCATGGTCGCCTTCCATCTCCGGGTGGTCCTCGGGGAGGAGCCTTGGCTAGCCAGGACGCATGGCGCCGCTTGGCAGCAGTACACTCGTCGCGTTAGGCGTTGGATCTAAGGCGCTGCGGGCCTGTGAGCCCTAACTATCCATTCAACCCGACGCCGCTTCGCGGCGCGGCTTAATTCAGGCGTTGGGCGAAGGGCGCGGACTGCGCAGTCCTTGAACGAGGGGTAGGTGGATGTGAGCGAGGCTGCCCGAATCGCAGGTTTGCTGCGGGATACCATGGATCGGGAGCCCTACTACGGCCCCTCGGTCGTGATTGCTCTGACTCCGGTCAGCTGGAACCTAGCTGCAGCCAAGCTCCAACCAGACGGACACAGCATCTGGGACGTAGTGGGCCACCTCACCGCAGAGCTCGAGTATGCGTGCCAGGTCATTGAGGGCACAGCCGGAGTATCGGTAGCAGGTCAAACGACATGGCCGCCTGTCCGGAAGCGTCCGAGTCGGCTTGGGAGGAAGCTCTGTCGCGTCTCAGGCAAGCTGGACGCCGTCTCGCAGATCTCATTGAACATCTGGATGATAGTGTCCTAGAGAAGAAACCAGTTCGTGTCCAGGGCCCGTTCTACCGAATGTTTCATGGGTCAGTGCAGCACACCGCCTATCATGCTGGTCAGATATGACTCTTGGCCCGACAACCTAGGGACCGCCCAACCAGTAGGCGGGGTCAGGGGGTCAGGTCTCGTTCCGTGCATATCGCAAGACTACGATGCCGTAAGGACCAGAGCTGCCACCCGCCAAGCACTTTGACAGAACTGGACGGGATCAGGTTGACCTGTTCCGAAGGCAGCTTCCCCCGCGGGTCGGTGAGGACGGACGTGTCGAGGGTGATCACCTGGGAGACCAGGGCTACGGAATCCTTGGGGAGCCCGGTCATCTTGGCCGGCAGCAGGACGTTCCCCGGGGCATCGGCCCACTTCAGGCTGCTCGTGAGGGGGACGCACACCGCGGTGGCCAGCCTGCTCCGGTTGAACGCATCGCCTTGGATGACCACAACCGGGCGGCGGAAGCCAGGCTCAGAACCTGTGGGCGCCGGAAGGCTCGCCCACCACACCTCGCCCTGGGAGATCACCACTCGACGCGCTCCAGAACCCGTTGGCTTGCAGTGCTCACGAACTCCTCTGCTCCCTCGCCCGCAGCCGCCACGGCGCGGTTCACCGCCTCGGTGAGATCCTCCGGGGCGCGACCGAGCGAGGTACTCCCGGAGGGCGTTTTGGAACAGCTCACTCCGCGACTTGCCCACCCGCCGCGCGAACCGATCCGCACGCTCGAACGGCTCATCCGGCAGGGGAATCGCCTTCTTCATGCCGGAAGGACAACCAACCCTACCGGAGTGGGAAGTAAAATCGCACGTTGTAGCTGAAAGGCGATGATGGAGGACTGAGTACGAGCATGAAGATCCGGGATATCGACTGGACGACGTGGCAGCCGCAGCGGCGGGCGACGCTCCTGTTCATCGTGCGCGATGGGCAGGTGCTCCTCATCCACAAGAAGCGCGGCCTCGGCGCAGGGAAGGTCAACGGTCCCGGCGGTCACGTCGAGGACGGAGAAACCCCGCTCGCCTGCGCGGTGCGCGAGGTGGAGGAGGAGCTGGGGATCACCCCGCTGGGCATCGAACCGTGCGGCGAGCTTCGGTTCCAGTTCACGGATGGCCTGGCGCTCCTTGTCTACGTGTTCAGGGCGGATGACTGCCGCGGAGAGCCGCGGGAGTCGGACGAGGCGAGCCCGTTCTGGGCTCCCCTGGACGAGATCCCGTTCGATCGGATGTGGGATGACGATCACACCTGGTTCCCCATGATGCTCCGCGGAGAGCCGTTCGACGGGTGGTTCACGTTCGATGGCGACACCCTCCTGGACTTCGAGCTGAAGAGCCCCAGAGCGCGTGAGGGGCTTCACTCGGACAACCAAGACCTTCTCCACCACAAAGAGCACCAGGCAACCTGGGTGTAGATGGCCCGCGGGGCCTTCGGCCTCGCGGAGAACATCGGATCCCCGCGGCGTCGCTACGGGAGAACACTTCGAGTCGTCCTTGGAGGACTTCATCTCTTCGTGGTGATGGAACGGCAGCTGTCGGGATCGGCGTGCGGACGAGAGGGCTCCCCGTGGGTATGCTGGCTCCCATGGACCTCGTCACCCGTCCGTTGACGTCGGAGCGGTGGCCAGACCTGGAGGCGCTGTTCCTGGCCAAGGGCTGCTCGATGGCCCGCAGCTGCTGGTGCATGTACTACCGCGAGAGCGGCAAGGTGGCCGTTCCCGACGCGCTGACGGCGGCGGAGCACCGTCGGCGCCGGTTGCAGGCGCTCGCAGCAAGCGATCCACCACCGGGGCTGATCGGGTACCGCGACGGAGTTCCGGTGGGGTGGGTGTCGCTCGGGCCCCGGGAGGCGTTCCCCCGGTTGCGGCGGTCGCCGGTGGCGAAGGCCGTGGACGACCTGCCCGTGTGGTCGATCGTATGCTTCGTCGTCCCGCCGGCGTACCGGCACCAGGGGGTCGCGGCGGGGCTCCTGCAGGGCGCGATCGCGTTCGCCCGCGAGCGGGGCGTGGTGGCGCTGGAGGCGTACCCCGTGGACAAGGCGGTCCGTGGCTCCGATGCGTGGCTGTGGAACGGGGCGATGTCCATGTACGCCAAGGCCGGGTTCGTGGAGGTGGCGCGCCGGAAACCGGAGCGACCCGTGGTGCGGCTGATGTTCAAGGGCTCTGCAGGGAAGGCGTAGAATGCGGTTCAGGCGACTCCACAGGCAAGGTCCGATGTCGATCCGGATCACGGCGCTGACGGAGGAGAACCTGAGGGACGCTCCGGAGTGGGAGGCCCACCCGTGGAGCTGCAAGTACTGTCTGTACTGGGAGTACCCGGAACTCCTCGTTGACCCGGCGAAGGAAGACAGGGCCGCGAGCTTTGAGAAGAAGCTCGCCTGGGTGCGCCGGGTACGCAACGAGTTCGGCGACTGCGGCCGCCTTCTCTATGCCGGCGGGCAAGCCGTGGGCTACGCCCAGTGCGCCCCCCCCGGCGTTCCTCCCCAACGCCCGGAACTACCCGGCGGGCCCGGTGAGCGAGGACGCCGTGTTCCTGGCGTGCTTGTTCTTCCCATCGCGTGCCCACCGCGGGCAGGGCTGGGGGCGCCACCTCCTCCAGGACATCCTGAGCGACCTACGTCGCCGCGGGGTGAGCGCGGTGGAGACGTTCGCCCGGAAGGAAGACGCGGAGAACCCGTCCGGGCCGGTGGAGTTCTACCTCCGCCACGGGTTCGGGATCCTGAGGGACGACCCGGAGTTCCCCCTCCTCCGCCTCAACCTGTCCCGTTGATCGCAGTTCCCTCCAGGATCCGGTCCACCGTGGCGCGGAGCCGAGGGTGGTGGGTCCCCTCCCAGTAGAGCTTTCCGCAGCCGGAGCACAGGAGGTACTCGTCCCGCCACGCGGCCACGCGGAGAGGAATCCGCTCTCGAACCGCCTCCTTGGCCACCGGCGCGAGGAGATCGCCGCAGACCAGGCACCGCGTGAACGGTTGCACCTGACGGGCGAGGTCGAACCGCCGCACGACCTCCCGCGCCTGCTCGATGGGATTGGTGGACCGGACCCAGTACCCGTGCGTCACAGCGCCGCGCTTGAGGAGCTCCCGGTCGCGGGTGAGGATGATCCTCTCTTCGCGGGCGGCGGACGCGACGAGATCCTCGTCCCGGCATTCGTTCGCGTGGGCGGCATCGAGCCCCAGGAGCCGCAGGAACCGGGAGAGCTTCCCGAGATGGCCGTCGAGGAGGAACGCGATCCGGCGCAGGGGTTCCCTCCGCACGCGGAGAATCCCCCGCACGTCGAGGCTCTCGAACTTCGGATACACGGCGAGCCGATCGCCGTCGGCCAGCCGCGCCGCGAAGTCCACCGACTCCCCGTTGAGGAGCACGAGTTCGACCTCGACGTGGGGAACCCCAAGCGCCTCGATCGCGTCCTTGACCGCGGGCGTCCCCTGGAAAGCGTAGGGAATCGTCTCCTGCCGAAGTTCCGCGGGGAGGAAGTCGTTCAATTCCCCATACATCCGAACGGCAGCGATGGTCACGGATTGCTCTGCTAGCCCCTCTCAGCCGGGCGCGCCGTCAGGGGATGCGGAAGATGGCCTTCGCCCGATCTACCGTGTCCACAGTGAACACGATCTGGTTCTTTTCCACGGTGCAGTAGCAAGAGAGGACGTTGATCCCCTCGTCGGCAAGCCTCCCGAGGATCGAGGCCAGTTGTCCCGGCTGGTGGGGCATCGCCATCACCAACGCCTCCCGCTCCTCAAACTCGATCTCCTTGGCGCGCAGGATCTTGCGGGTCTTGTCGGGGTTATCGGTGACGATCGCGATCACGCCCTCATCGAGAACCGTCAGGCCGGCAGCCGCCTCCAGGTTCACGTGCTCCGCGCCCAACGCCTCGGAGATCTCGGCCAGGGCCCCTGGGTTGTTGCCTAGGATGAACGAAAACTCCTTCACCGTGGATCACCTCCGCCTCAATCCTACCACGGGTCGGGTGTTCTGAAAAGACCGAAGGGACCGGCCTTCAGGCCACGATGGAGACGAAGGGCACAGGAAGGTATGCGAACGGACCGGGAACCCAATGTTCGAACCCGTCCGCGGGAAGGAAGGACGAGGTGCTGTTGATCTCAGAACGGGATAAGGCGGGGATCGTCCAGGACGATGCTCCGCGCCGCGGCCCACCGCTCGACTCCAGACCAGAACCCCTCGCACAACGTGGCAACTCGGGCCGGATCACCGAGTGTCCCCGCCATGACGAGCCGGCACAGGTTGTCGTACCCCGCTGGTCGTTCCGGCAGGCGCAGCGACTCCGCGAACAGCCGGGTTCCGCTGGTGTAGGGCGTGCGGTTGGCGAGGCCGATGAGAAACGCCCCGTGAAGGGCGAGGTGCATCGCGACGACGGGCAGGCCGTCAGGCTCGTTCATGTGGCGGGCGTTGCGCACCTTGCCGATCAGCTCGTACAGGTCTTCTACGATGAGCGACCGGATCGCTGTGGCGAACGCATCGCCGGGTTGGTTGAGCACGGTGTCGCGCAGTCGCGGGAACAGCTGCTCGGGGTCGTGAAGTGGCCGGGTGTGAACGTACGCGCCGTGGGTCAGCGGCCACTCCCCATCCACCGTGGCGGCCTGGGCGAACAAGGCCTCCGCTCCCACGAAGTTCACCTCGGCCTTCCACGGCCCGGCGGTCCACTCGCGCGTGTAGTCCTCGTCCGGCGTCTTGAGCACGCACAGGATCTCGATATCGGAGTACGGGCCGTCGTCGCCGCGGGCGAGGGAGCCGTACAGACCAACGGCAAGGGCATCGTCGCGACAATGCCTAGCCCGGTCGGCGATTTCGCACGCCAGGGCGCGCCGTTCTCGGTGCGTCATCGGCTGAGGTCCACCGGCCATCGCCTACAGATGGTACCCCACGCCGGTCCCGCGACGCCCCCCTCTGACACGCTGCGTGTGGATGGCCCGCTGAGCCTTCGGCCACGCGGAAGACGCGGAGGACGGGGAATAGCGGTTGAACGGCTGGAACCTTGTCGGTTCATCGGTGCAGAACGGCCGTCGCAGACCTGCCTGCAGCAGGCAGGCAAGCC
>DYGJ01000084.1 GCA_020724765.1 Thermotoga sp.
ATTGCCCGTATTGCGACCGTTGAGGATCTCACGCTTCATGTAGAATACCAGGATCGCTCCATCAGAGAGTTCAACCAACGTGGGATACAGACCTTCCCAGTCAAACGTGATGGGCTCCTCCCATTCGACGATAGTCTCAGGTTGTCGGCTACGTCGCACCTGAAGAGGTGGATCGTCCCTTACGCCTGAAGTTGCCACTAGGATCTTCCCGTTATGAACGGCGTTCGCGCCCGCTTGGTGCTGCAGCACAAGGACAGATGGGCCTGCATGATCATCTCCGTCACCCCACTCGGACCACAGAGTCACCTCCGGCCCCAATTCGCCCAGTGTTTCATCCCAATAGGTCAGCTTGACCGTGGAATCAGAACTGTAGAACCCAATATAGGTTCTTCTATGAATGCCGTGGTAGTGGAACGCAGGATGCGAACCGGACGGGGACATTGTGACAATCCCGTCAGATGCGATGACTATGCAATCGGATGCAGATTCGCGCCGAGCGACTGATGGCCAAAGGGCAAGAAGCAGGAAAACAGCGACACCAGCGATGATCACATACCTCACAGCCGCTCGCTCCTTCACAGCTGACTCAAGCTCAAACCGTCAGTTACTACGCGGGCAATCCCGCTCCACGACCATCGCCGCGACGATCGATAATGAACTTGTGCTTTGTCCCCGCCTCCACGTTGAGTGAAGTTGCATAGTCGAAGATGATATCTACAGGACCAAGGTGACTGGTCAGAGACTTCCTGATAGCCTCTTCGTCTCGTTTTGTATACCCGACTCCTCTCACGATCCTGCAGGTAAGCGAGTCAGCCGATTCCTGGACAATCTGATACTGCTCGATGTCGAACTTGCCGAGTAGAACTGTTAGCACAGGACTCCCTATCTTCCGGCCGTTTACCTCAAGCACATCCGTGGTCCGTCCGACTAGATCCTTGAGCAAGGGCAATCGTCTTCCACAGGAGCAACAGCAGTAATCCATTACTCCGATATCTCCTGTATCGTACCTGATGAAAGGCATGGCATAGTTATGTAGGCTAGTTGCGAGAATCCTCCCGGGTCTGCCGATCACCTGGCAACCATTCTCGTCCACAACTTCAAGGATAGCCCGTTCCATGTCTATGTGCATTCCGTTGTGCTGCTCGCACTCATATGCTGACACACCGCCATCGTTCAGACCGTAGTTATCGAAGACTTCCGTGCCAAATACCTCCTCTATCACCCTCCGCTGTCCCTCAAGGAGCTTCTCCGCAGTGGTGAACACGGCTCGAGGGCGGAACTTGACGGTGAGGTCCCTTTCTCGGATGAATGATGCCACCGTGTAGATCGACGAAGCATAGCCCCGCAGGAACTTTGGCTTGAAGTCGTTTAGAGAACGTGTGTACCGCATGAGCATCTCGCTGCTCATCCCGTAAGTCGAGTAGGATCGAACGTTACGCAGGAGTGACACCGCCCATCTATGCAGTGCTGACTGCACTGTCGGGACCAGTGAAGACCCAGCGATCTTCGCCATTCTGTCACCAGGGCTGTATCCTCCGTAGCTCCAACCTCGGTGCAGTAACGCAATGCCGCGGGTGAGATCCTCAATCGTCATAAGGTACTGGAGGGGTTCGCCCGTCGACCCTCCTGTCGAACCGTGCTCGTACCTCAAGCCCTTCCTATCTATCAGTTGCAGCTTGGCTCGATGCTGCTTGATCGTCTGTTTGGTCAGGATTGGGAGTCTCTGCAGATCACCCACGCTCGTGACACTTGCGGCTTCCAGGCCGAGGGCGTCGAACAGCTCATGATAGTAGGGAACGTGCGCGTACGAGAAAGCTAACAAACGCCGCAACTGCTCCAGCTGCATCGCTGCCAGGTCATCATGTGACCACCATTGCGTCTCCATGAGCTCCCTGTAGTGAGTGATCACAGATGACTTCCTGGTCAGCAGATAGCTGGCCTGAAAAAGCCTGCTACGAACCGGTTTCCTCTGCTTCATCTCCACCTCTAGATCTTAGCTTCTTCGCCCATCGCAAAAGCACAAACACACTGCTTATCCCTGTGGCACCTAACACATAGAGGTCGCGGTCAGTGAGCATTTTCGCAAGAACCACCGGGAGTACCAGAGGTAGAATGGCAAGCGCCTCGCGGAACACGATCGCCAAGACGCGGCGGATCTTGTTCCCGCTGAGCCTGACAGCCCACAACACGTATATGAACCAGCACAGCGTGCTCACTCCCGCAAAAGCACCTACCGCGACACGTTCACTGTTCAAGAGGCCGCCGATACTCAGTGCCCCCATTCTACTTAACAGCAGCACTCCATGAAAAGAGGCTTCCTGCACTTGCTTCTCCATCACCGATGGCAGCATTGATAATGGTGCCGACACGAAAAGCAAGAACATCCAAGGCGCAAGCCATTGGGTGTAGATGCCAGCTTCGAGCCACTTCTGTCCAAAGACGATGGCGAACAGCTCAGGAGCAGCAAGGGCGAATAGCAGGAGAGTGGGAGCAGCGATCCGCACTAGCGACCTGAAGATCGCCTCTGTTGTCGTAGCTATAGACCCGCTTCGCTGTGCCTCAACCGCTGTCGGGAGAAACACTTGGGCAACACTATGGCCTACAAACTGCATGGGCAAGCTCATCACCCGGTAACTCAGAGCATACAATCCCGTGATCGCTGAACCGAAGAACAAGGAGAGCATTAGCGTAGGCACTTGAACGCTTAGAGCATTCAGAACGGCAGACCACGATGAGAAAAGCGGGAACCTCTTGTAGCGGATCGCCATGCGACGCAGTTCACTGGCATGCACTCTCCTAAGATCTTCTCCATCACGCTTCCAAGCCAGCGTAGCGAGTGCGGTCGTCCCCGCCGTCTGCCCCACGACTTGCCCCAAGAGAAGTCCAATGGGGCCAAGTCCGAGGAACCCGAGGCCGAGTTGGGTAAGTACAGATCCTAAGCCCTGGAAGATCTTTGTCCGTGCGATCTGATTGAAGGCCCGCTTTCGCATCGCCCAGTAGCTGAAGATTTGATAGGTGCCCACCATCCCTATCCCCAGTGGAAGGAGCCATAGATGCGGGCGAAGAGCAGGTGCATTGACCCACTCTGCGATCCGGCCGCCGAAGAGCCAGACTACGAATCCTGCTGAGAGACTAACGAGCAACACGATCGCTAATGATAGGGCCAGGACGTTCGCTGCTTCGCCGTCCTCTCTAGGAAGCGGGATTGCCAACTGGTAGCGAAGGCTAGCGACTACTGAGAAGATCCCCAGAAGTGAAACATAGACCGCCATCACACCGAAATCATCCGGGCCGTACAGCCGTGTCAGGATAGGTGATGCCAAGACTACGATTATCTGCCCCAGAGCCGTCCCCCCTGCTAGAACTGCGACGCTCCGCCCGAACCTACCTCTCGGGATGAACCGTCGCAGACTCTGCAGAATCCCGGAGAACCTCATAGAGTTCGCCAACTTCGCCTGCAGGTAGCACAGCCTCCGACCGGAGCGCTGTTCGCGTTGCAGTGGACAACCGCAGCATCGGCTCGGTTCTCGAGGAACGCGTCCTCGATGGCCTTCAGCACCGGGGCGAGCTTGATGAACTGGGGACGGGCGCCGACCACATTCACGATCTTGAGCGGAGGGGCTGGGGAGCAGGGGCGCTGGGGAGCAGGGGCGCTGAGGTGCTGAGGGGGAGAGCAGCTCATCTCTGCCTCCTCAGCAAGAGCCAGGGACGGAGATTGGCAATCATGGCTACGAGTTTACCGATGGTGTGATCGTAGGTTTGCAGAAGCTCGTCACCCTCTTCCTGACTAAGGTAGCCGCACGCGACGGCAAAGCGCACCCAAGTCTGTGTTTCCGCCGCCTCCGACTCTGCATCGCTCAGCTTGCTTACGAACGCAGCTTCGTACCGCCGCTTCCTCCATGCTTCCGCGATGTTCGAGCACACGGACCTTGATGATCGCCGGATCTGGTCTGTGAGCGAGTACCTTTCCTCAACGGGGAATGCCTTCGAGGCTTCGAATACCCTCATCGCCGCCTCAAACGCCATGCGGTATACGTCGAGCTCCTCATGGCTCTGTATCACTCGGGCTCCCCCAACTCGTCTGCGCCCGTGGTCATCTCGTCTGCACTCGCTGGTTCACTCTCGTGAAGGTGTTCAGCACGGCGGCCAATGTCGGTGACGGGCGAAAGAGGCAAGAGTCCGGGGGCCGCTGGCAGCTTGTGGCGAGTGGCTCGTAGCTTATGGGAAGGGCGTGGTCCCGAGTCGAGAGTCAGTGAGTCGAGGATATCAGCGCGCACGCTGAACGAGCCAACGCTCGATCTCCGCGATGAACCGAGGGAACGAACGAAGCGCTTTCCGGTAGTGCTCGTACACAAGCTCGGGGTCAAGCTTGAGATACCCATGGACGAGGATGTTCCGGAACCCACCCAGCCCCCGCAATGCGGCGTGCAGAGCCGGGCTGATGACGTCCTTTTCCCGGAGACGCTCGACGATCTGCTCGTACTCATCTACGGAGATCTGAAACGCCCCGGCCAGGATGTGATTGCCGATGTCGAGAAGGGTGGACGATCCCACCTCAAGACCCCGCTCGACGATCCACTGTGCATCGGTGTCCACCCGATACTCACCGCGGCTCATCTCGGACCGCACCTGTAGCCTGGCGACGATCTCGCCGAGCTTCGCGAGCCGCTCAGTCACGTTGCGTTCTCGGAATACCATGCCCGCGCTCTCTGTTTGAGATACTCGCCCTGAACAGCCCTTAGTCGGGCGGTATCCAGGTACCTCCGGGTCACATCGGCCTCAAAGTCGTTCAGCGCCTCATCGCTCCGCGCGTAGAGCAACGTGCCTGTGGTGATCACCTCGAACTTCAGGGTCGGCGGGGCGCTGTTCAGGAGGAGGAGGTCAACCCGCTCGGTCTCCAAGGCATCACACACGCCTACGAGTAGTCTCCTGAAAGCCTCGTACATCTCCTCGCCCCTCCCGTCGAGCGAGACGGCGATGTCCACGTCGGAATCAGGCTGCATCGCGCGTCGGGCGCAAGACCCAAACAGGTAGGACACAACCACGTTCTCGCGCTGCATGAGCTCCCGTAACCTTGACGACGCATCTTCGATGGAGAGCTTGAGGCCGGGCAATGCCCCCCCCGTAGGTCCGCGGCGGAAGTCCTTTGTCCCCAAGATCGCCTCCTCTTCCTGCAGCGATCGGCCGCTATCTGTGCCGTCCCACCTCTGCTTGCCTGGCCATTCTACAGCGGTCAGGCTCTTAGAGCGGAAGGCCCGGGGCTCCGCTCCGGGGTCAGACCTTCATTCTTAGGGTCCATGGTGCGGGGGCCACTGGCAGCTTGTGGCGAGTGGCGCGTAGCTTGTGGCCGGTGGATTGTGGCAGGTGGGAGGGAGTCCATGGTCCCTGGCGAGTGGTCTGGGTACCACAGTGGGGCCCTCATTGGCCGGCCACCACGGACTGGGCCCACTTCACAACACCCTCAGCAATCGTCACTGCCTCCGCGTACTCCTCTTCGGTCACGGGTTCCCCCAGCCCCGGGTAGCGGGCGATCACTGCATGCCGAGTGAGCCGGGCTGCTTGGGCCACCTCCCTTGGCACGGAGAACCCTTGCTGCTGCGCGAGCGTGAGCAGCGCTGTCAAGTCATGGGTGTACGGGAACTCCACGCCAAGATGGATGAGGACGGCCTTGATCGCCTTCACTGACGCTTGTTGAGCCGCGAAGGCCAGGTCCTCCAGGTACACCCCTTCCAGTCGCGCCTGGCTCTGCAGGAGGTTGCTCCGCGCCCTGTTCAGCCACTCGATGGGGTCATCCGGTGGTCGCTGCTTCGCGCTCATAGATCACCCTCCCCTCGCGGATGGCGGGCTTGATCACGGTTGCATGCACATCGCGATATCGCTCTATGTCCTCAGGGGTAACGACGATGATGTCGACGGCTCTCCCGACGCCCAAGAAACTCATGTAGATCTCCTCCGTCAACCGTCCGCGATGAGGTACGCCGGATTTGATGACCAACAGATCGAGATCGCTGCTCGGGCGCATCTCCCCCCGGGCTGCGGAGCCGAACAGGATGATCTTGTCTGGATCCGCCACCGTTACGATCCGCCGGACGATGTCATCCAGCACATCTGCGGACACGGTTCGTGAGGCCAAGAGCGATCACCCCCATCGAGACAGGTGCTTCCATTCTACACGGAAGAGGCGAGTCGGGAGTCGAGTGGCAGGCTACGGGGTCAGACCTTCATTCTTAGGGTCCATAGTGCGTGGTCCGCTGGCAGCGTGTGGCTTGTAGCTTGTGACCAGTGGCTTGTGGGAAGACCAGTCCAGCGTCCGTGGTCCGGGGTCGAGAGTCCGGAGTCAGAAGCCCGCTGGTCATGGCTGGCTGCTTGAGTTGAAGAAGGACTTGATGGATTGCGCAACGTAGAACTGCTCGCCATCGGTGAGTTCGGGGAACATGGGGAGCGACAGGGCCTCCTGGCTCGCGGATTCGCTCTCTGGGAGATTGCCCTGCGTGTACCCAAGATGCGCGAAGCACTGCTGCAGATGAAGCGGCAGCGGGTAGTAGATCTCGGTCCCGATGCCCTGCGCCTTGAGGTGATCGCGGAGCGTGTCGCGCCTGCCGTCGGCCACCCGGATCGTGTACTGGTGGAAGATGTGGCTACAACCCTTGACACGATAGGGCAGCGTGATCCCCGGGATGTCCGCAAGCAGGGTGTCGTACCGGTCGGCCAGTTGCCGTCGGGCTTCGGACCACGCTTCGAGGTGCGGCAGTTTGGCCCGCAGTACGGCGGCCTGCAGCGCGTCGAGCCGCGAGTTGAACCCCACGAGCTGGTGGTAGTACTTGGGCTTGCTCCCGTGGACGCGGAGCTTCCTCAGCTTTTCGGCCAGGGCGTCGTCGCTGGTGATGATCATCCCCCCATCCCCGTACGCGCCGAGGTTCTTGGTGGGGAAGAAGGAGAAGCAGCCGAGATGGCCAATGGTGCCGGCTTTCTTGGCGTGTGGAGTGTGGCTTGTGGGGGGTGGGGAGCCTTCATCGACGTGCCACTTGCTACAAGCCACATGCCCAGAATACTCCGCTCCGATGGATTGGGCGGCGTCTTCGATGACGTAGAGGCCGAACTCGTCGGCCAGGGCCATGATCGCACCCATGTCGGCCATCTGGCCGTAGAGGTGGACGGGAATAACGGCACGTGGCCTGTGGCTTGTGGCATGTGGGGAAGAGCAAGTGGCTTGTGGCGAGTGGCTTGTGGGGGGACCCCCTTGAGGGGTCCTACTGGCTACATGCCACGAACCACAAGCTCGCCTCCCCTCCATGATCGCCCGAACCGAATCGGGATCGAGGTTGAAGGTGTGGGGATCGATGTCGCAGAAGATGGGCGTCGCCCCCACGTTGTGCACCACTCCGGCGGTGGCGAAGAAGGTAAAGCTGGGCAAGATCACCCCGTCGCCGGGACCGATGTCGAGCGCCCGCAGCGAGAGCAGCAACGCGTCGGTGCCGCTGGCCACGCCGATGGCGTGCTTGACGCCACAGTAGGCAGCCACCTCCTTCTCGAGAGCCTCGACCTCGGGGCCGAGGATGAACCACCCGGACTCGACCACGCGCTGGATCGCCGCGTCGATGTCGGGCTTGATGGCCGCGTATTGGCGCTTCAGGTCAAGGATGGGGATCGTCATCGGTTCTCCTTCCGGTTCGTGGCTTGTGGCCTGTTGCTTGTGGTCGGCGGCTTGTGGCTTGTGGCGAGTGGCTCGAAGCTTGTGGCTTGTAGGGGGGGCCGGCGGCGTCTGCATCCGGGAGTGAGGAGTGGGTGGAACCAGGTCCCCGGACGGGCAGGCGACTCTGTTGGTAGCGGATGAAGGCAGACAGCTGCCGGGTCAGTGCCTCTATCTCCTGACGCATCTCCGCTGCAGAGCCTCCGCTGACATACCCTAGTCCCTCGGCAATGACCAACAACGTGCTCAGCTCGTACAGCGAGCCGAGCGAGACACGGGCGAAGCGCACGATCTCCCGCCGACTCCCTCTGCCGACCCCCTCAGCAACGTTGGTTGGTACCGAAACCGCTGCGCGGCGGATCTGGGAGGTCAAACCATACTGCTCTTCAGATGGCCAGTGACGGGTGATCTCGTATACGGCCTTCACGAGCCTGACGCCACGCTGCCAGATCTCAAGATTCTCGACACTCTCCGGCATGCACGCTCCTGGTCTTTTCCACTGGCTACAAACCACATGCTACGAGCTCTCCCGCTCCAACTCCATGATCTCCCCTGTCAGCCGAT
>DYGJ01000085.1 GCA_020724765.1 Thermotoga sp.
CACTGCGAGATTCTGAAGCACTGCGGCGAATGCCAACTCCTCGACCTGTGCCAGGTCCGCGGGTGCCAAGGGCGCGAAGTGGGTGAAGTCGAACCGGAACTCCTCGGGCCCGACCGCAGATCCGGCCTGGATCACGTGGTCGCCCAGCACGCGGCGCAACGTGGCGTGGAGGAGGTGGGTGGCCGTGTGGGCGCGCTCGATCTTCCGCCGCCGGGCCTTGTCCACGACGAGTCGGCACCGATCGCCCTGACGGAACTCACCCTCCGTCACGCGGATGGAGTGGAGGATCCCCTGGGGCGACCTCTGTACATCCAGGACTTCAGCTCGTCCCGGTCGGGTCAGGTTCTCGATCCATCCCGTATCGGCGATCTGTCCGCCGGCCTCGGCGTAGAACGGAGTTCTTGTCTTGAAGATGAACCGCCAGCCTCCGGCGCTGACCTGCGTAACCTCCTCTCCGGCGGGCTCCGAGATCTCCGCCAGATCGGACTCGACCTCGAGGGAGGCGTATCCCACGAACTCCGTCCGCCTAAGAACCTCGGCCTCCGCTTCCAGAGAGGCACGTGCCGTTAGGTGAGCCTCTGCTTCGATCACCTTCCGGGATCGAGCGCGCTGGGCCTCCATCTCCCGCTCGTAGCCCGTCCGATCCACGGAGAACCCTTGTTCCATAGCGATTTCCTCCGTGAGCTCGGGCGGGAAGCCGTAGGTGTCGTACAGCTCGAACACAACTCGGCCAGGTACCTTGTCGCCGTGGGGCAGCCCGGCCAACGCCTCCCGCAGACGCGTCTCCCCAGAACGCAGTGTCCTGCGGAACGTCTTCTCCTCGTGGGCGATCACCTGCTCGACCAGGGATCGTCGTTCTTCGATCTCGGGGTAGACTCGTCCGAACGAGACTACCACGGGCTCGACCAAGGAGCGGAGGCCCCCTTCCTTGAGGTCGAGCACATCTGCCGCGCGCACCATCCGTCGCAGAATCCGCCGCAGCACGTACCCCTGGGCCTCGCTTCCCGGGCGGATGCCGTCCGCGACGAGGAACACCACGGCTCGCAGGTGGTCGGCGATGAGATTCCGTGATTGGTGGGCGCTGATCTGTGGCAGGGAAGAAGCAGCAATCGCTTCGACGATGGGCCGGAAGAGGTCGGTGTCGAAGTTCGAGTGTACCCCTTCGATCACGGCGGTCATCCGCTCCAGCCCCATCCCGGTGTCGATGTTCTTCCGAGCCAAGGGCGTCATCGTCCCATCGGGCTGGGCGTCGTACTCCATGAACACGAGGTTCCAGACCTCGCTGAACCGGTCGCAGTCGCAGGACGGTCCCGAGCAATTCGGGCCACACCCGTACTCGGGGCCCCAGTCCCAGAAGATCTCCGTGTCGGGACCGCACGGGCCGCGGTCCCCCACCGGTCCCCACCAGTTGTGCTCTTTCCCCAGCTTGACGATCCGATCTTCGTCCAGCCGGGCGATCCGGCGCCACAGCTTGGCCGCGTCGGCATCGTCCTCGTACACGGTGACCCAGAGGCGGTCTTTGCTCAGGTTGACCTCCCGTGTCAGGAACCTCCACGCGAGCTCGATCGCCCCGTCCTTGAAGTAGTCGCCGAAGCTGAAGTTACCGAGCATCTCGAAGAACGTGTGGTGGTAGGCGGTGGTCCCCACGCGCTCGATGTCCGTCGTCCGGAAGCACTTCTGGCAAGTCGTGACCCGGGGATGGGCCGGAGGGACGCGCCCCCAGAAGATGTCCTTGAACTGGACCATTCCCGCGGAGGTGAAGAGGAGCGTCGGGTCCGCGGGAACCAGGCTTGCCGAGGGCAGGATCCGGTGGCCCTCGCGGCGGAAGTAGTCGAGGTAGAGCTGGCGCAGTTCGTGGCCCGTCATGGGTGAATTGTCGGTCAGGCGCGCGCCCGCCGCCACAGTTGCCCGACAACGAGCCACGCGCCGAAACCGAGCACGAGGAGAACGCTCGCCGCCTGCGCCGCCCGCCACGATCCGAGCATGAGGGCGTCCCCGCGGAAGAACTCGCACGCGAACCGCACCAGAGCGTAGGCGATGAAGTACACAGAGGACAGGAACCCGTCCTTCGCTGGGCGAACGCGCAATCGCCACAGGAGGCCGAAGATGAGGAGGACCCCCAGCGCCTCGTAGAGCATCGCCGGGTGCAGGGGCACGCCCGGATAGGTGGCTCCGGCAGGGGATGCAGTTGGGAAGACCACGCCCCACGGTAGATCTGTGGGTGTTCCGAACGCGTCGCCGTTGAGGAAGTTTCCGATCCGCCCGAGCACCTGCCCCAGGGCAAGGGCTGGGACGACCGCATCCGAGAGGCGCCAGAATGGAATGCGCTTCCACCGGCCGATCACGAGGAGTCCGAGCACGCCGCCGATGATCCCGCCGTGGATCGCCAGTCCGCCGTGCCAGATCGCCAGGATCTCCCACGGCGCACCGCGGTACCAGTCCCACTGGAAGGCCACGTAGTACAACCGAGCCACGACGATTCCGAGGGGGATCGTCACCAACAGGAGATCAAGCACGTCGTCGGGCTTCGAGAACAGCTTCCGCCGCCGGGCTTCGCTCTGGATGATGAAGAACCCGAGAACGAACGAGATTACATACATCAGCCCGTAGTAACGGACTTCGACCGGGCCCAGCTGCAAGAAAACAGGATGCACCCTCGATCACCCAGCAGGTATTATAGTCGGGCGATGCCTGCGCGATCGCGTGTCGTGGCTTCCCTCGGCTCGGCGGGTCTTCTGTGGGTATCGTTCTTCTCGGGATGGGGTTCGCTCGCTTGGCTGGCGCTTGTCCCCCTCCTTTGGGCCCTCGACGGGGTGGGGATGCGCCGAGGGGTGGTTCTCGGAGCCACGTTCGGGGTCGCGTTCTTCGCTTTGGAGTTCTCGTCCCTATCCTCTCTGTGGCCATTCGTGGGGTCGATGGTGGTCCTGATCTGTGTGGCCCTGGCACTGTACGGAGGGGCGTTCCTCGCCTTGTTCGGAGCTGTGGCCGGGCGGTGGAGCAGTCCCTTCGTGTGGGCGGGGGGATGGGTGTTGATCGAGGCGATTAGGGCGGTCGGCCCACTGGGGTTCACGTTTGGCAGCGTGCCGGGCACGATGGCCGAAGGTCCGTTCCTCCCTGCTGCTGCGATGGGTGGCCCGTGGCTTCTCTCGCTTGGGTTGGCGTGGACGGCCGGTTGCCTGGCACGGGGACTGCGGCGACCACGGTGGCTGGGGGGAGCCGCTCTCGGACCTCTGTTCCTGGTTGGCCTCAGCCTGATGCCGACCGGTACGCACGAAACAGGTGGGCTCACGGTTGCCCTGGTCCAGCCGAACATCTCCAAGGTTGATCAACTGGACGGGAGGCTCCTTCCTGTTCACGTTGAGGTGTACCGCGAACTCCTCGCGAGCATCGAGCCCCCCGTGGACTTGATCGCCCTGCCTGAGAACACCCTCCCGTGGATTCTGGAAACGGCCGAGTACATCAACCTGTTCCAGGTCACGGCACGACGAGTGGGGGCGACGGTGCTGGTGGGAACGGCCGACTTCCGCGAGGGTGACGTGTACAACACAATCCTTGTTCTCGCTCCATCGGGGGAGGTAGTGGGATCCTATGCCAAGACGCGCCTTGTTCCATTCGGGGAGCAGGTCCCGTGGCGCGATTTCTGGACGAGGATCGGACTGGGGTCGCTTATCGACCCCTATCTGCCTTTTGATCAGACGCCGGGGGAGGTCCTGCTGCCGGTGGGGAAGCTGGGGATCCTCGTTTGCTTCGAGTCAACCTTTCCAGGGATCGCGAGAGAGCTCGTGCGCCAGGGGGCGGAAGTCCTGATCACCCCCACCAGCGACGGATGGTTTGCCCGAACACGCATCCTCTGGGAACACTACGCCCTGGGGGCTCTGCGTGCGGCGGAGACGGGTCGGTCGTTCGTGCAGGTCGGGCAGACGGGGTTCAGCGGGGGGTGGAATGTCCGGGGGAGCGAGATTGGGCGGCTCCCTCCTTGGGAGAGAGGGGTGGTGCGTCTCGATGTGCCGTTGCGCTCGGGCAGTACACCCTATGTGCGGTTTGGGGACGGACCCGTGCTCGGGGTGGCGGGTTTCCTCGTCGTCTTCGGCCTCCTGGCACAGCGGCCCCGCCGGGGGCGGGGCCGCGAAGCGCAAGGGTCGGATGCCAGGTGAATCGCGCTAGGGTACTGTCACTTCAACTTCCAGGCTTTCTTGGGCCGTCTTCGCTGGGCTGAGGTCGTCCCACACCTTCACGCTTGCTGTGTACGATCCGGTCTGTGTGTATCCTCCCGAGTAGATGTGCACCACGTTCAGCGTGTTCGTGGGAGCCACGTCTACCGTAACCACGTAGCCGTCTCCCGAACGGATTTCCCACTTCACCAGCTTGCGCGAGGGGTCTCCGGCCTGAGCCTGGAAGGCGAACGTCGCATCGGTAGAGACCACAACTCCAACCGGCTCTACGTCGGAACCATCGATGGTGAACGCGGTGATCTCCGGCGGCGGGGTGGTCACGGTGATGGTTGCTGTGCCCGTGAAGCTTTGGGCAGCATCGTCGGTTACGGTAAGCGTAGCGGTGTACGTTCCGGGGTTGTTGTAGGTGTAACTGCCGATCCAGAAGTTGTAGCTCTCGAAATCCACATCCGCCTCGTCGTCAGGCGTCCCGCTGCCCTCGTAGTCGAGCGCGATGTGCTGGATCCTCCGGCCGGGGACGGCCACGATATTGGCCCAGAACTGAACGGGGAGCGGGGCTTCTCCAGACGCGGGGAATGCCCCCAGGCTCACCGTGGCCGTGGGCGCCGCGCCGACGGTGATGACCACCGTGGCCGTGCTGGTTCTTGCACGCGCATCTTGCACGGTCAGCGTAGCGGTGTGGGTACCCGGCGTGGTGTAGGTGTGGACGACGGCCACTGTGATATCGGTTCCCGTTGCCGGGGTCGAGCCGTCGCCGAATGCGAGGGTGTAGCTGGTGATCTGCCCTGTGGACCCAGACAGGTCGAACTGGACGCTGAGCGGGGCCACCCCAGATGTCACACTTGCCGTGAGTGCCGCGTGCGGCGGCTGGAACCACCACGCGCACCCGGCGAGCCCGAGTCCAAGAAGCGCAACCAAACCTATCCTCCAGATCCTGCGCATACCGACCTCCTTCGTCATTACAGCTGGGCCGAGCGTAGCCCGATCCCCGCCTCTCTCATGAGAATACAGCGAACTCCGCACCGCGGTTCCGTCCGTCTGTGGGCGGACATCTGTCCGGGCGAAACCTCTGTTCCTGGCACGGTGTATATTGCAGCAGAAGGAGGGAGGTTGGAAGCCGGGGAACTGGAACTTCTCCAGAGGAGCTTGAACGGTGATCTGGAGGCATGGGGTGAGATTGTGAGCCGGTACAAGGAGGCGACGTTCGGGATCGCGGTGGCAATCCTGCGGAACCGCGCCGACGCGGAGGATGCGGTGCAAGATGCGTTTGTGCGTGCCTACGAGCGGTTGAGACGGTACGACCTGTCGCGCAAGTTCTCGACGTGGCTCTTCACCGTGACCGCCAACGTGGCGAAGAACGCGCTCCGCAAGCGTCGACGCGAGCCCCAGCCTAAGGAGGTGTGGGCTGCGGACCCAGCCCAGATGGTTTGGCACGAGGACATGGAGAAGGGGGTGCGCGAAGCGGTGTGGGGGCTGCCCGAGTCGTACCGGGCCCCGCTTGTGCTTCGCTACTGGCATGATCTGCCCCTGGAGGAGATCAGCGCGGTGCTCGGGATGCGGCTTGGTACGGTCAAAACGCGCTTGCACCGGGCGCGAGCCTTGGTGCGGGCGGAACTCGCGGCACGGGGGGTGATTCGCGATGCCGTTGGATGAGCTGGAACCAGCGATCTGCGAGGCGATCTCGCGGGAGATACAAGAAGGACTGTCAGTTCTCGACGGGGTGGAAGGGCGGGTTGCGCGCCGCCTCGCCCACCCGCCGGTGCGCCGGTCGATCCGAAACCGGGTCGCGGGCGTCCTCCCGTCCGTGCAGATCCGGCCAAGATGGGCGTTCGTCGCTGGCTTCGCTCTCCTTGCGCTCGGAATCGTCGTCGGCCGGCTGTCCCTTCCCATCTCGCGAGGACTGCCCGCATCGGCGACGAACCTGTTCACCGTGGCTGCTCCAGGGGCGAGAGACGTTGCTGTGGTAGGGGACTTCTCGGCCTGGCAGCCGATCAGCCTGTTCGATCACGATGGAAACGGCGTGTGGTCGGTGACGGTGGCTCTCCCTCCCGGCCGCTACGAGTATGCGTTTGTCGTGGACGGTCGCTGGGTGGGGCAGGATCCGGTCGCCGCGGAGTACGTGCGCACATTTGGCGAATACGTCTCTGTTCGCTACATTGGGGGCGAGGGGTTGTGAGGATCCGTGTCCTGATCCTCCTCGTGTTCGCGGTTGGGGCGATAGCCCAGGTAACTCTCTCCCCCCCACCTGCGGCCGGGGAAGTGCTGGACTTCTTCCAGACGATGGTGATCTCTCCCGACCTGAAGGCGAAGTTTGCTCCAGTGTTGGCGACAGGTCTCAGCGCGGGACGCGCGTCGTCGCAGTACGCCCTACCCTTTCTACAACAGCTCTCTGTCCAGCCCTCTGCGCAGGCGGAAGAGGCGCTGGCTGTCATCCACCGGGCGCTTGAGCGGGGATTCATCGTGGATCCACTTATGAACGATGTGCTGAAGGGCCTTCAGATGAGGCAGCCTTGGGAGAGGGTCAAAGCGAACCTTGGGATCCGCTACAACTGTCTTGTGGCAGCTCAGCATGTGCTTCTCCAGTACGGCATCATCGGGATCGGTCCCCAGGCGCCGGGAGGTCCACTTCTCCCTCAGGACCGGCTCGTTCTCGAAACGGCGTGGGCTGTGGGGGACTACTATTTCGTCCAACCCCAGGAAACATTGGAAGCGTACGTGCGTTCGCGCTTACTCAAGCTGCGCGGCTCGGTGCTCGACCCGAGCGTCGTCGATCCGCTGCTTGCCGTGTTGACGCAAGATCTCGTTCAGCAGATCTACCAGGCGATGTGGATTGTAGTCAACTAAGGAGGTCGAGAAACATGAGGAACATGTGGATCGTTGCACTGGTGCTGGCCCTTGGCGTTACCACCGTCGGTCAGGTGGAACCGCTGGGGATTGTCGTCGAGCCCCCGGCGGGTAGCCTGGCGGTCACCATTTCCACCGACAAGCCGGCGTACGCCGTTGGCGAGGCGGTGCGCATCACGTTCACCATCAACCGAGCGGCGTACATCTACATCTGGGACATCATGCCGGACGGGAACGTTCAGCAGATCTTCCCGAACCAATATGATCCGCAGAACTACTTCCAGGCGGGGACTCATTCCATCCCCACTCTGGGGAAGAGCTATCGCTTGACGGTCGCCCCGCCGCTGGGAACCGAGTGGCTCCAGATCATGGCCAGCACTCAGCTGGTGGCCGCCTTTGGCGCGTTCTCCCCGGGCGATCCATTCCCGTTGCTCGGATCGGACCCCGAGGGCTGGCAGGTGCAGATCCTCGGTCTCGTCCCCGAGCCGACACAGCGGGCATTCGATTTCACGAGCTTCGACATCGTGGCCACGCCTCCTTCGGGGTTTGGGACCCTCGTGGTGCGTACGTCACCGGATACGGCGAAGCTCTATGTCGATGGAGTCTTCCGTGGCTATACGCCCCGTTCTCTGAACCTCCTGCCGGGGTTCCACGATGTGCTCATCCGCAAGACCGGTTACCAGGACTACACGGCGCGGGTGTTTCTCGTGGCTGGAGGAACGCGAACCCTGGAGGTCGTGCTTGCTCCGACGTCGCCCGTGAACCAGCCTCCGGTGGCCCAGTTCACGTTCTCCCCTGCCAGCCCGGCTCCGGGCGTTGTCGTGTCGTTCAACGCCGCTTCCTCCTACGATCCGGATGGGGCGATCGTGAGCTACCAATGGGACTTCAACAACAACGGTGTGTTCGAACGCACCGGCGTGAGTACCACATGGACATTCCCCGCTGCGGGTACGTACAACGTGCGCCTCGTGGTCGTTGATGGCTTGGGCGCCACCGGGCAGACGATCCGGCAGGTGACGGTGGTGTCCGTGAACCAACCACCCGTGGCCCAGTTCACGTACACGCCGTCCGCCCCGACGCCGGGGACGACGGTGACGTTCAACGGCACGTCGTCATATGATCCCGATGGAAGCATCGTTTCCTACGC
>DYGJ01000086.1 GCA_020724765.1 Thermotoga sp.
GCCTTGCCGGCCGCGAATGCCGTCAGCAAGACCTCGGCGATCCGCGCCGATGGGTACGTCACCCGCTCGATCGTTACGTGGGGATAGAGCGCCTGGAAACGCCGAATGTACTCCTCCTCCAGCGGGGTTCGATTCGGATCTTCATGCGTCCAGAATGTGATCTTGACTGGATTTGCCGCTGTCGCTACCAATCCCAACGCCAGGAGCACCACGAGAAACCATGCCGCTCGCTTCATGTGAGTCGCCTCCTTCGAGCCTGTCCAGCCGCCTTCCGCGCCGCCGCCCTTCGCGCGGCATCCACGGACGGGTTCCCTCCACACGCCACACGCTCGCATTTGGACGCCTCTCACCCCCCCGTACGGGGTCCCGGGCTGCACCCAGGGCCAAACACTGTAAGGCGCAGTATAGTCCCGTAGCGCGAAGTTGACCAGGTGCGGCGAACTGCCGACGTGGTAGACTGACGCATCTCATTGACAGGAGGGCACACGATGGACAAAGGCAGGTACGCGTTCCTGGAGCGATTCCTCACCACAATCAGCCCGTCGGGGTTCGAGACCGATGCGGCGGCGGTATGGCGTGAAGAGGCAGCCACGTTCGCCCAGCGGACGTGGGCGGACCTCCACGGGAACGCGTTTGCGTCCCTCAACGAGGCTGGCGCTCCCCGGGTCATGCTCGCCGGCCACATGGACGAGATCGGGCTCATGATCTCCCACATCACGGACTCGGGGTACCTCTACACCCGCCCCATCGGAGGTTGGGACGCACAAATCCTTCCCGGCCAGCGGGTGTGGGTCCACACCAAGAAGGGCTGCGTGCTCGGCGTGATCGGCCGGAAGCCGATCCACCTGCTTGCGGACGAAGACCGGAAGAACGTTGTCAAAGTCGAGGACCTGTGGATCGACATCGGCGCCAAGTCGAAGGCCGAGGCGCAGAAGAGGGTCGAGATCGGAGACCCGATCGTTCTCGCCCATGACCCCGCCCTCCTCTCTGACGATCTCCTCGTTGCACGGGGCGTGGACGACCGGATCGGGGGGTTCGTGGCCCTCGAAACGCTGCGCCACCTCAAGGCCCTCAAGCCCAAGGCCGCGGTGTTCGCTGTGGCCACCGTGCAAGAGGAGATCGGCCTCCGCGGGGCGCGGACGAGCGCCTACGGCCTGGACGCGACCGTAGGGATCGCCGTGGACGTCTGCCACACCACCGACACCCCCGGCACAGAGGGCGACAAGAAGAAGCTGGGGGAGATCGGTCTCGGCAAGGGGCCGGTGATCGCCCGGGGCCCAAACATCAACCCCAAGCTGTTCGACCTCCTCATCGCGACGGCCAAGAAGGCGCAGATCCCGTTCCAGATCGAGGCCGCCCCGGGCGGCACGGGGACAGATGCCAACGCGATGCAGCTGAGCCGGGCCGGGATGGCGACCGCCCTCGTCTCGATCCCCAACCGGTACATGCACTCGCCGTGCGAGATCGTATCGCTCAGGGACGTCGAGAATGCAGCGAAGCTCATCGCCCACACTGTGGCGGGGCTGACCGCGAACACCGACCTCGTGCCCGGGGAGACGAAGAAGGCGCCAGCGCGCTCGACGGCCCGGAGGCGTCGGACGACCTGACGCGGGACGTAGAGAGCGCTAGAGCAGGCGGCGCAGCTCGCGGAGCTTGTCGCGGTACGCGGCGGCGAGCTCGAACTCCAGCCGCTCCGCCGCGCCTTTCATCTCCTTCTCCAGCGTCCGCACGAGCTGGGCGATCTCCGCACGGGGGAGCTTCTCGGGCGTCTTCGGGACCTGTACCGGCTCGGCGCGGCGGCCGTGGAACTCGGCCACGATGTCCCGCACCTCTTTCTCGATCGTCTGCGGGGTGATCCCATACCGTCGGTTGTGCTCGAGCTGGATCTGCCGTCGCCGGTTCGTCTCCTCCACCGCCTGGCGGATGGCGTCGGTGAACTGGTCGGCATAAAGAATGACCTTCCCCCGCACGTTCCGCGCCGCGCGGCCGATCGTCTGGATGAGCGAGGTCCCAGATCGCAAGAACCCTTCCTTGTCCGCATCGAGGATCGCCACCAACGATACCTCGGGGAGGTCCAGCCCCTCGCGCAGCAGGTTGATCCCCACGAGCACATCGAACTTGCCCAACCGCAGGTCGCGGAGTATGTCCACCCGCTCCAGGGTCTCGATCTCCGAATGGAGGTAGCGGGCCCGCACGCCGATCTCCACGAGGTAGTCGGTGAGATCCTCGGACATCCGCTTGGTGAGTGTCGTCACGAGGGCCCTCTCTCCCCGTTCGGTGACCACGCGCAGCTCGCCGAGAAGGTGGTCCACCTGCCCCTGGACGGGGTGGACCTCGATCTCAGGGTCCACGAGGCCGGTCGGCCGGACGATCTGCTCGACGATCTTCGCCGATACGCGCCGCTCGTAGTCGGCTGGGGTGGCGGACATAAAGACCACCTGCCCCACGCGCGCGTCGAACTCGTCGAAGGTGAGGGGGCGGTTGTCGAGGGCAGAGGGAAGCCGGAACCCGTACTCGACAAGGGTTCCCTTCCGAGACCGGTCGCCATGGAACATCCCGTTGATCTGAGGGACGGTCTGGTGCGACTCGTCGATCACCGTCAGGAAGTCCGGCGGGAAGTAGTCGAGGAGCGCCCACGGGGGTTCCCCAGCCCGCCGACCATCAAGGTGGCGGGAGTAGTTCTCGATTCCTGGGCAGTACCCCATTTCCCGCATCATCTCGAGGTCGAACAGGGTGCGCTGCTCGATCCGCTGGGCCTCGAGGAGCTTCCCGGTCGCGCGGAGCTCCTTCAACCGCTCGTCCAACTCGGCCTCGATCCCGGCCAGAGCGTGTTTGAGACGCTGTTCCGGGGTCACATGGTGCGTGGCTGGGGTAATTGTGGCCCGTGCCCGCTGAGAGAGCGCATTTCCCGTGAGCGGGTCTACGGTGGAGATCCGCTCGACCGCGTCGCCGAACAGCTCGATCCGGTATCCGACCTCCTCGGAAGCGGGGATGATCTCAAGCACGTCCCCCCGCAGACGGAATGTCGCGCGCTCGAACGCAAGCTCGTTCCGCCGGTACTGGAGCATCACGAGCTGCCGCAGGAGCTCATCGAGGTTGTACTCCCGGCCGACTTCGAGAACGAGAGAGAGCGCCGCGTAGTCCTGGGGGGAGCCCAGGCCGTAGATGCACGACACGGAGGCAACCACGATCACGTCTCGCCGAGAGAGGAGACTGGCCGTGGCCGCATGGCGGAGGCGGTCGATCTCCTCGTTGATCTGGGCATCCTTCTCGATGTAGGTGTCCGTCTGCGGGATGTACGCCTCCGGCTGGTAGTAGTCGTAGTAGGACACGAAGTAGTGGACCGCGTTGTCGGGGAACAGTTCCCGGAACTCGCCGTACAGCTGGGCGGTGAGGGTCTTGTTGTGGGCGACGACGAGGGTCGGTCGCTGCACGCTCTGAATTACCTGCGCGATGCTGAACGTCTTCCCCGTGCCCGTGGCGCCGAGGAGGGTCTGGTACCGGTGGCCCGCGAGAATGCCCGCCGTGAGCTCGGCGATCGCCTTCGGCTGATCGCCCTGGGGCTTGAGCTTCGTCTTGAGTTGGAACCGCTCTCCCGCCGCGGCCTTGGCCATAGCCGCCGATTCTACTCCCCGTTCGACCCGCCACCTACCGGGAGAAGACCCAGCTCAGGAGAAGGACCACGCTCGTGCCGACGGCGAGGATGAGAACCAGTTCGATCGGGCTCAGTCGCCAGCGCGGCGCCTCGGGAAGCCGAGACAGCGGAGACGGACAGCCCTCGGCCGCACAACGGGCGACTTCCTCGTACAGCCTGAGCTCGACCGCCAAACCAATCCCCGTCGTAGCCAGATCGCCCACCGCTACCACGGGAGTTGCGTATTTCTCCAGGCCGTACGCCTCGGCCAGCGCCGACATCAGCCGGAAGTTATCCCCGCTGTATCCGACCTCGTGCTCGACGATCCGCAGCTCGGGGAACTCCGTAGCCAGGTCGGCGAGGTACGTCTTCATCACCGAACAGTCCGGGCACGTCGCCGCCCCGAAGTAGTGGAGCTCAACGGGGGCAGCGAGCGCCATCACGGGGAAAACGAGCGCCACGATCAACCCAACCCGGCGCATCATGACCCGATGGTACCCTCCCCACGGCGGCCGCCCCATCGATGTCGACCCGGAGGCACGCGGATGTGGTCCCCTCCGGTAAACACGATCCCCTTCCCGTGGACCAGCGCATCGGCGACCTTCGCCCGCCCCGTGGCCAGCAGGCGTTGGACCGTAGCCCGGGAGACGCCCATCCGTTGGCCCGCCCCGTCCTGATCGAGCCCGAGAACGTCGCACAGCCGCAGGGCTTCAAGCTCATCAAGGAACAGGTTCACGGTTTCGAGCCGTGCCATCGGCACCCCTACCGGCTTGAACGCCTGTCGAGCCGGAACTCCCTCGCACCAGCGCAGTTTCGGCGGTCGCGGCATGGGGGGATGGTAGTGATCCCGATCGCGTCCGGCAACAGGAGGACGTTCGAACAGTCATGGCGAGAATCATTCGCATAGCTCTTCTTGACAATTATGAGCGTATGCTTATAATTCCCCTCGAGGTGATCGCCATGCGTTGGCGCAACAAGCACTACGCGACCGGGCTCCCCGGTTGGATGCGGTTCGGCTACTCCCCCGGCTGGGGCGGGATGCCTCCCGGGGCCCGCTACCTCGCCCAGACAGGCCAGATGCCCCGGTTCCAGGACTGGTGGGCCCAGCAGGCTCCGCCTCCGGGATGGTGGGGCGGGGAAGCGTGGCGACCGGGGCCGATCGACAAGAGCACCGAACTGGAGTACCTCAACGCGTCCGCCCGTGCACTGGAAGATGAACTTGCCTGGATCAAGCAGCGGGTGGAGGAGCTCACGAAGGAGGCAGGGTGACCACCACGATCGTGGTGGCCACCACTGAAGGTGGCCTGGACGATAGGGTCTCCCCCGTGTTTGGACGCGCCCCTACCTTCACGGTGGTCGAGGTGGAAGGGAACGAGATCCGCGGGTCGGAGGTCGTGGCCAATCCGTTCAAGGACTCCGGCTCCGGGGCCGGCATTCAGGCCGCGCAGCTCGTGGCCCACCGCGCCCACCGCGCTGCCCTCGCCGGCAACTTCGGTCCCAACGTCTCGGGGGTCTTCTCCGCAGCGGGGATCGAACTGGTCCCCGTCAGCGGGATGACGGTGCGCGAGGCTGTGGTCGCCTACACGTCAGGAAAGGTAACCCCAAGCCCTGGGACAGCATCCGTCTCCTCCGGTTCCGGGATGGGAGCCGGACCCGGACGAGGGATGGGCCAAGGCATGGGCCGCAGGTCCGGCGGGATGAACGGTGGAGCGTGGGCTCCGTCGGGCGCCGGTGCCTTAGATCCGAACACGGACCCACAGGCCCTGAAGCAGAGGATCGCGGACTTGGAAACGCAACTGGCCCAAGTTCGCCGGAAGCTGAGCGAGACACAAGGAGGAGATCGCGATGCCTAGAGGTTTCTACGGCCGCGGACGCGGTTTCTGGGGGGTCGGGCGTGGCGTGGGCAATCCCTACCCGTTCTGCCGATTCTACCCCTGGCTCCCCCGCGGGTGGTGGCGCTGCAGCGCCCCGCCCTACGACAACCCGTACGCGAGGTACAGCTCCGCAGACGGACCATGGGCTCAGGTTCAGCCCCCCACCCCTGGTCAGCCGGTGTACCCCTACCGTCGCATTCGGTGAGGCGAAGACGATGAAAGTGTGTGTGCCCAGCGCAGGACCGGGCGGGCTCGACGATCGGGTGGGAGAGCACTTCGGGCGCGTGCCGACGTTCACCGTGTTCGACACGGAGACGGAAACGGCAGAGGTGCTGGCGAACACCTCGGAGCACATGGGGGGCAGCGGGATGCCGGGCGAGCACTTGATCCAGGCCGGCGTGGACGTTGTCCTCTGCTCGGGCATGGGCGGCCGGGCGTTGGCCATGCTCGATGAGCACGGGGTAGAGGTATGCACTGGCGCGTCGGGGACGGTGCGCGAAGCGATCGAGGCGTGGAAGGGAGGCCGCTTGGGCAGGGGAGACGCCTGTAACCGCCACCTGTTCCATGATCACGGCCACTAGGGCCGAACCCCGCATCGCCGTTGCCTCAGGCAAGGGGGGGACGGGCAAGACGACCGTCGCCGTGTCCCTCGCGTTGGCGTTGTGCGACCATCTGCCCGTACAGCTCGTAGATTGCGATGTTGAGGAGCCCAATGCCCACCTGTTTCTCTCTCCGCGCATCACCCGACGGGCACCCGCGGAGATCCCTGTCCCCGACGTGGACCTCGAATCGTGCACGTCCTGTGGCGCGTGCGCCCAGGCCTGCCGTTACGGGGCCCTCGCTGTGGTCCAGAAGAAGGTCCTGTTTCACCCTGAGCTGTGTCACGGGTGCGGCCTGTGCACCCTAGTCTGCTCTGAGCGAGCGATCCGGGAGAGGCCGCGGGCCATCGGGTGGATCGAGGAGGGCGATGCCCAAGGCATCCCGTTCCTGCAAGGAATCCTCAACGTAGGGGAGCCCATGGCGGCCCCGATCATCCGCCGCCTGAAGCAACGGCTCGATCCTGAGCGGCTGACCATCCTCGACGCCCCGCCAGGCACAGGCTGTCCGGTGATCGAGACGCTGAAGGATGCAGACTTCGCCCTCCTCGTGACCGAGCCGACCCCGTTTGGCCTCCACGATCTCGGCCTCGCCCTCGAGGTGGCGCGGATCCTTGACATCCCAGCCGGGGTCGTGATCAGCAAGGACGGGGTCGGTATCGACGCACTAGAACGTTATTGCATCGAGGTGGGCATTCCCGTGCTCCTGCGCATCCCCATGGACCGGCGCATCGCCGCCGCCTACGCCCATGGGGTGCCTCTTGTGTCGGCATTCCCGGAGTGGCGGGAGCCTTTTCTGGATCTCGGGCGAGAGATCGCGAGCCGGAGCGAGAGATCGCGATGATCGAACTCGTCGTGGTGTCTGGAAAGGGGGGCACCGGGAAAACGACCGTCTTGGCCTCGTTGGCGGCGCTTGCGCACGGCGCAGTCGTCGCCGACTGCGACGTGGACGCCGCGGACCTTCACCTCCTTCTCAAGCCAGAGGTCCTCAAAGATGTCCCCTACCAGGGATCGGAGAAGGCGGAGATCGAACCGAGCCTTTGCACGGGCTGCGGGTTGTGCCGTTCCGTATGTCGGTTCAACGCTGTCGAGAGGTCCGGCAAGGTCTTCCGGGTTGACCCGCTGTCTTGCGAGGGGTGCGGAGCGTGCGCGTTCGTCTGCCCAGCAGGAGCGATCCAGCTCAAGCGGCATCTCTCCGGTTGGATCCACGTCTCGCGGTCGCGGTACGGGCCGTTCGTCTACGGCGAGCTCCGGCCGGGGGAAGAAGCATCGGGGAAGCTCGTGACCCAGGTCAAGATGCAGGCACGGGAGATCGGGCGTCGGGAAAGTGCTGACCTGCTCCTCGTGGACGGGGCACCAGGGATTGGATGCCCGGTGATCGCCTCCCTCTCCGGTGCCCACGCGGCGCTGGTGGTCACCGAACCCAGTCGGTCCGCCCTCCACGACCTGGAGCGGGTGGTCGCGGTGGCCCGCCAGTTCCGGGCCCAGCCGTTCCTGGCGATCAACAAGGCGGACCTGGCACCGGATCTGACGCGGACGATCGAATCGCACGCCCATCACGAGGGTATCCCGTTGCTTGCGCGAATCCCGTACGATGAGGGAGTCGTGGAAGCCATGGTCAATGGAACCCCGATCGTGACCTACGGCGATAGGCCAGCGGTCGAGGCCCTAAGGTTACTGTGGGCACATTTTTCGGCGTGGTTCCCGCCGAAAGCGGCGGAGGAGGCCAGGGATCTCCCCCCAAAGCCGGTCTTGGAGGATGGATGAACGCGAACAGTCCTGTAGCTGAGCATGTCGTGATGGTTCTCTCTGGCAAGGGTGGCGTCGGCAAGTCCACCGTGGCCGTGAACGTTGCGGTGGCCCTTGCCCACCGCATGCAAGTCGGGCTGCTCGACGCGGACCTCCACGGCCCCAACGTCCCGAAGATGCTCGGTATCGAGGACCAGCCGATGCCGACCCGCGACGGCAAGCTCTACCCCGTGATCACCCCGCACAACCTGGCGGTGGCCTCGATTGCCTTCGCCCTTCCCACCCGGGACGCACCC
>DYGJ01000087.1:0-3907 GCA_020724765.1 Thermotoga sp.
TCTTGTTGACCTGAACAACATTCCCGAACTTTCCTACATCCGCCCGGATGAAAACGGCGGCGTTCTCGTGGGGGCGACGACGCGGGAAGGCCTCCCCACCACACCGCTGCGGGATCGGTTCGAGGTCGTGTTCCGGTTCGACTTCTACGGGCACGACGAACTGGCGGAGATCCTTGCCCGTGCTGCTCCCCGTATCGGGTGCGAGGTGGATCGCGACGCGGCGGGCGAGTTGGCCATCCGGGCCCGTGGGACGCCGCGGATTGCGATCCGTCTCTTGCGGCGGGCCCGCGATGTCGCTCAGGTCTCAGGTTCCAAGCGGATAAGCGTTGTTGCTGCACGGGAGACGCTCTCGATGCTCGGGATCGATGACGCAGGCCTCGACGTTCTGGATCGGCGAATCCTCACGATCCTCATCGACCGATTCGACGGCGGGCCGGTGGGACTGGACACGCTCGCTGCTGCGCTGGGCGAGGATCCGGACACGATTGCCGATCTGTACGAGCCTTTTCTGATTTCGCTGGGATTCGTCCGCCGTACTCCCCAAGGGCGTGTTGCCAGTGAGCGGGCCTACGCCCACCTCGGCCGTACGCCCACCCGTCTCCTCTGATTCGCTCTCCTCCTGCGTAGAGGATGTACAAGAATCAGGTTCTCACGCGGAGCCTGAGATTCGGAGCGAGCTAAGGAGCTTATCGGGCATCTCCTTGCGTGCTCTGCGTTCAATGCGTCAGGCGCGGCCGGGGGACTCCGGTGGATCGGAAGCGCTACGATCGGCGGAGAAAGGCGCGGGCTCCGGCTAGGAACTCGCCCACCACTCCGAGGAACCGGCGCCAGTCGAGGATCAGCGCCGCAGTCATCCAGATGAGACCTGCATAAACGACGACCAGATCGTGCCACAAGGCAACCACGAACGGCAGGAACACCCACGGACAGGCGAGGATCATCGTCACCGACTTGAACCGCAGAAACCCGCCCGTCCTCCAAAGCACCCCCAAGGAGACGATGGCTCCCGCAACAAGGTAGGCCGCTCCGGGTACGGCGGGGACGAGGCCGGTCAGGATAAGGTACATGGCCGAGGCGAGGACCATCAGCATGTCGATGTGGAATTCGTGCTCGCCGATCCAACTCGGATCCTTGTCCCACCGCCGCGCGAGCCGTCCATCGGCCATGTCCGTGGTCCACCCAATGAGGAGGAGGAACGCCACCGTTCGCAGAGCCGATGGCCCGATAGGGGTGAGGCCGAGAATGGCGAATGCAATCCCACCCCGGGCAGCAGTCAGCCAGTCCGGGATTGTCTTCTTCCTGGCCATACCCAATTCCATTATACCCCGGCCCTCCGCTTCTTTGGGTTACTCCCCGAAACTCAGTCCCTCGTCGAGAGGGGAGAACCGGACTTTGGCTTGGGGGAATGCTGGAACCTCGAGTACGATGCGAATCCCTCCCAGACCAGCAACGAGGCCGATGCGGAGGCATCCCGCGATCGAGCGCACGATGGTTCCTTCGAGCTGCAGGAGGAGCCCTGTACGGTGATCGTACTCGATCGCCCCGGACAAAGACCAGTCAGGGCTCAATTCCCAGCTCACGCTCAACGCGATGCGCGCCAACGCGAGCGGGGTCATCCCCATCCGGGTGGCGACGAACAGGTCGAAGGTTCTACTTGACCAGAAAAGCCGCGCTACCGTGTCTTCCCACGCCAAACTGTCTCCGCGCAGTCCGCCTTCCACAGAGAGGTGGCTGGGACCACTCTGCATGGTGAGCGCCCACTTGGCTCGGCTCATGGAGAGGGGGAAGCTGAACGAGAGATCGGACGAGAAGCTAGATCCGGAGACGGTCCATCTCAGGGGGAGCGGCTCGCCACCGACGAGGTCCCATCCCCAACTGAGTCGCTCGTGCCATGCTCCCGCCTGGGCGGAGAACCCGATCGAGATCTGGCTTTGGGAAGGGTCTGTGTCGAATCCGAACGGCGACCGACCGATCCCGGTTCGTCCGTGGTAGGAAAGGGAGAACGGCCCCCACGACAGAGCTGGGGTGACCGACCCTGTGAGTCGCTCTTCCGTTGGGTACTGAGCGAAGGTCGCCTGCAGGGGGAGGGAGAAAAACAACGGGCCGACCTTCCACCGACGGTGCCAGGTGACGGCCAGAGCGAGCCGCCAGCTCTCGATCCCCAGCTCGCGGAACACCCCGCCTGAGAGGCGGAACGCAAGGTCTCCTCCCAGCGAACCCCGCTCTGTGTGCCCGAAGGTGATCTCGGGCCGGCGTTCGTAGCGAACCTCTCCGTCGCTTTCGACCTGGCCCCACAGCACCGCGCAGTCCCACCCGTATGCTCTTCCGGAGAGGTCCGCCTGTTGCACTGTTGGGGTCAGGTTGATCGTCCCTGCCCACGACCCCAGGTAACCTTCTCCGGCGAAGCGCAACCGGAGGGAGGAGGGAGACAGCGTGAGGGAACCCTGTTCCCACAATGCCCGCAGCGACGGGTCGAAACGTCCTGCGACGGGATACCAGGTGACACCGATCGCGCCCGCGATCCGTTCCCCCAACGACCACGGAACCGCCCATTTCAGGAACAGGGCGCCCTCTTGCCATCCAAACTCGGGGAACAACGGGAACCCCTCTTCACCCAATCGGGCGACGTAGAAGGGCAACCACCCTACGGAGATCTCAAACGACGTCACGACCACGGACCGGGCGAACAGCCACTGCTCGGGAACGAGCACGAACTCATCGGCCTCCACGGTGTAGGGCGCATTCGGGAAGCACGGGCAGGTGGTGAAGCGAACCCGGTGCGCTTCCACACGAACGAGCCTGCCCGAGGCAAACAGCGCTTCCCCCTGTTCTCCAGAGTAAAGGAGGGTTTCTTCTTTCTCCGTACCTTTGAACGAGGACGCGCCGCTGAACTGCTGGGCGTTGACCATGCTCAGCTCGCCATCTGGGCTGAGTTGGGCGAAGAGCTGGGATGCCCGTAGTTCACTGTCGCTGCTCGTAAGCACAGCTCCTTCCGCTTCGATTTCCCACCCCGCGGCATGCTCGCGGGCGCGGAGGATGTCTGCTTCTAGGGTGTACTCCCCGAACTCAGCGCGGACCTGGTGGCCCTCGAGAACCGTGGCTCCCTCACCTACCACGAGCGCGTCGGCTCGGAACGAAGAGAACGGCGGTGTGGCCTCGACGTGCAGACTCGCCACGGCCAACACGAGCAGAAATGGTAGCACGCCGCGCAGCCGGAGGCGGTCCACGACTACGAGGAGGAGCAACCCCAGCATCCCGAACCCGAGGTGAGGAAGCCACGCCCCGAGGTACGGGGGAATGACCCCGCGCTGGGCAAGGGTCCGTGCCCACACGAACATTCCTTGCGCTGCCGCAGCGAGGAGAAACCCGGCGATGGCGCCAGCGGCCCGGCCTCGTCGGCCGAGCAGCACGCCCAACGGCGCTCCGAACAAGACGAACACGAATGCGGCAGCGGAGACCGCGATCTTCGAGTGGTACTCGACAACGAGCGATCGTGGGTCGAGTCCGGACCGCTGGAGGAGTTGAATCCGCTCTCCAAGCTCGCGGAGGGACATCTCGGCCGGGGTCTTTCCCCCCAGCACAGCCCGCCGCAGGTCCTCCTCGACCTCGACGGTGAGGCGCTCGAACCGCACCAGCTCGTTCAGGCTGCCGTCGGCCGCGAACCGGAGCACCCTCCCTGTGGTGAGTTCCAGCGTCCCCCCCTGGAAGCGGCCTTCGTGGGCAGTGATCACGGTGGGGAAGCGACCCTCTACAGGGTAGATCCGGCCGGTGAGATCGTACACGAGGATTCCCATGAGACGGTCCCCCTCACTCCGCTCCACGTAGTAGGTTTCCCCGTACAGCCCGCGGAAGAACACAGCCTGCTGTACCTGGGGGATCGCGCCCCGGTAGAGGATCGTAAGAAGCT
>DYGJ01000087.1:3917-7736 GCA_020724765.1 Thermotoga sp.
CTTCAGCAGAAGGGACTGCGAACTCACCGAGGGTGAACGAAACCCCGCTCACAAGGGCGCCGAACAGCAGGAAGGGTACGGTCAGCCGACGCAAGGAGTAGCCAAGCGTCTGGAACGCGAGGAGCTCTCGGTCTCCTGCCAACCGTCCCAGGGCGAGGAACGTAGCCAGGAGGGCTGCGGCAGGAATTGCGTAGCTGAACAGAGTTGGGAGCTTATAGAGAACAAGGCGCAGAAGCTCGGTTGCCCCGGCGCCGCGGGCGAACACGGTATCCGAGAGCGAGATCACGAGCTCGAGGCCGATAAACACGAGAAACGCGAGGATGGCCACAAGAAACGGCGGCACGATCTCCCGCGCGAGGTACCGATCCACCCTCCACTTCACGCTCGATCATACCGGGTAGTGCAGATCTCGACTACGCCATGCATGACGGAGCAGGCTCATGCTCAGGTCGCGCCGCGATCAGCCGGCGGAACGAGAACGGGCAGCCACAGGTTTTGAACCTGCGACCTCTTCGCCGATCCGGCCCAACGCCTCGCGTGCGATGGATCCCCGCTCTGGATCTTCCAGCCACCGGCGGAGCTCCCCAGCCACCGCGTCCGGGCAGGTCACGGCAAGACGCACGAGGGCTCGGGCGACCGCGCCGCGCACATAGCGGCGCTCGTCGAGAGCGACCCTACGCAGGACGATCAGCGCCCGACGGGCCATAGGGGAGGGTGCTCCGGCGAGGGCGGTTGCGACGTGCCACAGCACCTGTTCGTCGTGGGAGGCTGACCAGCACGTGAGGCACTCGAACGTGTCGTCGGGGTAAGCTGCGAACAGCGCGTGGGAGAACACTCCTTCGAGGGCGCTACGTACCTCGACCGCCCGGTCCGTGAGCAGGGGATCGAGGAGCCGTAAGAGCGGCCCGACGCGGTCCAGGCGGAGTGGATCAGCGGCCACGCCGGCGATGAGAACGACTGCCCGGCGCACGAGCGGGTTGCTGTCAGTTCTCCACGCGCCGAGGATGGGGTAGACCTCGTCGAAGTGTTGTATCAGCAGGCCCCCCGCGGCGTGAGCGGCGGCGTCGCGGGTGTGGCGGTCTCCGTCAGTGGCGAGTCGCTGAAGAAAGGTCAGCGCGTCTTCGGGGTGAGGAGACCGAGAGAGGAGTGTTGCTGCGAGGCGCCGGCTCTCTGCCGGTCCAGGAAGGAGGCGGGTGGCCCAACCCAGGACATCTTCCTGAGAAAGCTTGACGAGAACACGATCTCGTGATGCCCCCCCCCGGCGCCATGCCTCCAGGACCTGTTCATGCGTCATATGAGGAGTAGCATAGCGAGCGGATGCGCATCTCGTCAAATCAGGGCCGTGGGGGCTACAATGGGTCTCCAAGGAGGGCGATGTGTGGAGGCTTGTGATCGTAGGGGTATTGCTCGCCGTGACGACGACTGTGGGGGGCGCGGCAGAGAGCCCGGGGCTTGGGGTGGGGATGCAGTTCACGATCCCCACTGTGTTTGGGGTCTCCATACGGTACTGGACGACCGACACGCTCGGCTTGGAGGGAACCGCTTTCCTGTTTTCCGCTGACGAAGATCTGTGGGGCGTGGCGGGGGCGAGGGGTCTCGTGCGTTTGGCGCAGGCCGATCTCGCCGGGTTGTACCTCGCCCTCGGGGGGGCGTACTACTTCCCTGAGCGGGTTCCAGCGGCGAGCCTGTGCGGAGGAATCGACCTCGCACTCCCGTTTGCGCGTAGTCTGAGCGTGAACGTGGAGTTCGGTTTCCTGTGGCACCGGGACGCGGGATTCGGGATGGCGTTCGGTACCGGGATCCACTTCTACTTCGGTCGCTGAACCAGGAGGCGAACTGTGGACGATTCAGGGTGGGCGAAACCCTACAGGATCAAGGTTGTGGAGCCGATCCGCCGGCCGCCGCGCGAGGAGCGAGAACGGCTCCTACGGGAGGCGGGCTACAACGTCTTCAACCTGGGGAGCGACGACGTGTACGTGGATCTCCTCACCGACTCTGGTACCGGCGCGATGTCCCAGGCGCAGTGGGCGGCCCTCATGGAAGGGGACGAATCCTACGCGGGGAGCCGGTCGTTCGCCCGGTTTCTGGAGACGGTCCAGGAGATCACCGGCTTCCCTTACGTCCTGCCGACCCACCAGGGACGAGGTGCGGAGCACGTGCTCTTCTCGATCCTCCTTCAGCCCGGTGACACCGTACCGTCGAACGCCCACTTCGACACGACACGGGCCCACGTGCTCGCCAACGGCGGGAAGCCGATGGATCTCCCGGTGCCCGCGGCCCTGGACCCCGACCTCGACCGGCCGTTCAAGGGCGATATGGACCTCGTGGCCCTGGAGGCACTCCTTCGCAACCCGTCGGGACGAATCCCGGCGGTGATGCTCACCGTCACGAACAACACCACCGCCGGGCAGCCGGTGTCGATGGGGAACGTCCGCGCTGTGTCCGCGCTCGCTCGGGCCCACGGGGCCCCCCTGTTCCTCGACGCCTGCCGCTACGCGGAGAACTGCCTGTTCGTGCGCGAGCGGGAACCTGGCTACGGGAAGGCCGAGCCGCGGGAGATCGCGGCCGAGCTGTTCGCGCTCGCCGACGGGTGCACGATGTCGGCGAAGAAGGACGGGTTGGGGAACATCGGCGGGTTCCTCGCCATGCGGGACCGGACGCTTCACGAGAGGTGCCGGGAGAAGCTGATTCTGGTCGAGGGGTTTCCCACGTACGGCGGCCTGGCGGGCCGGGACCTCGCCGCCCTCGCTGTAGGGCTGAACGAAGCGTTGGACCTCGGCTACCTGCAGGATCGGATCGGCCAGGTGCGATGGCTGGGGGAGCGATTGCGTGACGCGGGGATCCCCGTGTACTGGCCGCCGGGTGGTCACGCCATCTACGTGAACGCGGGGCGCCTTCTTCCCCACATCCCGAACGGGGCGTTCCCGGGTCAAGTGCTCGTCGCCGCCCTGTACCTTGAGGGGGGGATCCGCGCTGTGGAGGTCGGGTCGGCGATGATGGGCCCTGAAGCGCGGATGGAGCTCGTGCGATTGGCGATCCCCCGCCGGACCTACACCCAGGAGCACCTCGAAGCTGTAGTGGAAGCGCTGCGTCGCATTCGGGACAAGGCACGAGGGGTTCCGGGTCTGCGGCTCGTGGAGGGTGAGGGTCCGCTCCGCCATTTCGTCGCTCGGTTCGAACCACTGGGATGATCGTAACCGAGGCCCGACCATGAGCCGACACTGCCACGTACGCCGAACGAGTGGGGCGTGGGCCGCAGTCCCCGGGGACTCCGTTCGACTTCTTCGGCTCCAAAGCCGGAGGGCAGCACATGGCTGAGCTCAAAGCATCTCTCGTTCGACCGGGGATGCCAGGCGGGACCCATGGACGACGCCTTGCGGCGATCGGGTCGAACTTCCAGGGATTGCGGTATGCCCTTCTCCAGGTGAACCTGCGAGACGGCCGATACAGGTCCGTTACGCCGGAAGAGGGCTGAGCTGTGGCCGGTTCAGGGAGCCGCTGTTGTCCCAATCGTCGCGTGGCTTAGGGGTTGGATCACCCAGGGTTTGCAGGCTCCCCGGCCTGGAGGAGAAGGAGCTGTTACTCGTCGAGCTTCCACCCGGCGATCCGCGGGTCGTCTGCGGGTAGCGGGAGCACTGCAAGCTCGTGGTGCGCAACGCCGTGGGACACCCGCACCGCCACCTTCTCATTGGGGAGGGCGTCGCTGTACCGAGCGGCGAGACGTGCTGCAAGCTCCAGCTCTTCTCTACCCGCTGCTCCCTCCACCAAGGAAACTGGCCCTGGCACGGTGACGATGGAGAGCAGCCACCTCCCGGAGAC
>DYGJ01000087.1:7746-7976 GCA_020724765.1 Thermotoga sp.
CAACACCGCGTTCTCCGTCTCGTTCCGCCCCACGATCACCTTGACGGTGGGGGAGATCCGAAAGTGGCGGCCGAACCGAAGGAGGGCGAACTCCTCCTCGGCAAGGCCCTTGTTCCCGCGGGCGGCGAACGCGTCTCGGAGCCGGGCGGCGTAGGGGCGGGTGAGGAGAAGGCAGCACCCCCCCGAGGGTTGGACGAACTCGGTGAGACCCCACGCCGCGGCCAATGCCA
>DYGJ01000088.1 GCA_020724765.1 Thermotoga sp.
CCCCGGAGGATGTCCAACTGCTTCGACTCTTCCACCGCGCGGGTGAAGTGCGCCCCCGAGAAAAGGAACGGCCTTCCACCAGAGTCGAGCGTCTCCCTGAGCTGCGGCGCCAAGCATTCCGGATAACGGCGGTAGACCCCCGTGATGTCGATCGCAAGCGGGCTATCCAGATAGATCGCGCATTCAGGGATGGTCTTCGCCCGTTGGAGCTGGCCCAGATGAAACAGGATGTCCTGCGCTCTCTCCAAGGCGAAAGTGGGGATGATAACATTCCCCTTCCTCTCCACAGTATGGTTCACTGCCTCCGCGAGTTCCGCGACGGACTCCTCTACCGGGCGATGACTCCGGTCCCCGTAGGTCGACTCCACAACCATAAGGTCGCACTCCCGGGGGAGGGTCGGCTCCGAGACCACATGGGACTGTCCCGCACTCCCCAGGTCGCCGCTGAAGGTGATCCTTCTTGTGGCCCCCCCTTCCTCGATCTCCAGTTCGATGAAGGCCGAGCCGAGAACATGCCCTGCGTCGCGGAAGCTCGCCCGCACTCCTGGCATGACACCGAACGGCTCGCCATAGCGTACACGAGGCTCAAACAGGTCGATCGTGCGTAGGACGTCCTCCACGGAGAAGAGTGGCTGTCTGACGGGAAGGCCCGAACGACGATGCTTCCGCTGCTGTGTGAGGAACTCCTCATGCTGGAGGTGAGCCGCATCAAGGAGGATGAGGCGGGCGGTGTCCCGTGTGGCTGCGGTGGCGACCACCGGACCGCGGAACCCCTCCCGGACGAGCTTGGGCAACCGCCCGCAATGGTCCAAGTGGCTGTGGGTCAGGAGAAGGAAGCTCACCGCCCGTGGCTCATAGGGAAACGATGCCCAGTTCTTCTCCTCCTCTTCCCCCTGGAAGAGCCCGCAGTCAACGAGGAACCTCGTTTGGTCCGTCTCCACCAGATGATTCGAGCCGGTGACGCCCCCAGCCGCGCCGAAGCTAGTGATCCTCATCCTCTGTCACTCCCTCGTTTCAGTATAACGTGCCGGTACCCCCCAGAGACCCAGTATGCCAGCAGCCTCGCGCAATCGTTGTCAGGGGGTATGCGGGGGAGTAGCTCCAGACGGACAGAGTCCGCTTCCACACGATGAGAGCCATGGGGAACCCCAAGGCGGCCGCCAGCTTCGTGGTCGGTTACGGGCCCACGACTGCTCCGGTCACGATCCCCCCAGGTCGGGAAGGACCAGGGAGTCCCCTCTGACCTGCACCAGGTGGCAGGTACATCTGCTCTGTTGGCGTACCGCACCACTGCCCACGAGAGCCAGCGCCCCAAGTGCAGGCGGCAGGAAGCCCAGAACGCCACGTGGGCGCTCTGTTGTAGTGGGCCCTCGGGGGCGTTGACGGTTTGCTCGCGCACCAAGAACTCGCGCTTGACGCGGGATGATGTCATCGTTAGAGTGACCAAAGATCATGTCCCACAGGTACTGCGCGGTTGCCTGGGCGGGTGTTCTGCTGGCCATGCTGTCCGTCAGGCTGATCGGCCAGCCCCTGTGCGACTACACCCCCGCCGAGAGTCACTATGCGCAGCTCAGTGTCCAGGGGACGTATCTCTGGCATAGCGCCCCATCCCTCAGCCATGCGAGTAGCACCCATGGCGGCAGCTTCCGGGCGCTTTTCGCCAGCCTGTTCGACTCCACAGAGTTCGCCTACACGGTGGATGGCAACGGCAGCCTGACACTGAGCGTGGGCGGTCCCGATCTCAAGCTCGCCGGTTCGGGGAGTGCCAAGCGTTACGTCACGGGGGACGTGTTCGGGGTCGGCTCCGTCAGCGCAGGTTACGCTACTGGGACAGGGTTGGCTCTCGACCTCACGGGTGGACTGGGCGTTGGGAGGTTCCGCGACGTAACCCCGCTGGCTAGGGCTATCCACGTCCAGAACGCCCTCCTCGATCTAGGGGTCCTGTTGGGACCCGTTACCCCGGACACCCTGCTTTCTCTGGCGCGCGTGTTCGGGCAGGCGGGAGCCACCTTAGCGGAGATGCTCGACTTGGCCCAGCGGCTCCTCGAGCAGTCGGGCCTTGTCCAGGGTGGGCACCTAGATGTCCGAGCCCTGCTCACGATTCAGGATGTCCTTTCCTCAACCGAGGGAGCGCGTCTCTGTGGGTGGGAAGCCGCGGCCCAGGTGGGGTTTTCCGTAGCCGGATCTCCCACGCCAACGGTGAGCGAGGCACTCAAGCTCACGGTGAGGTCCGCCCTGGTCCCAGGGCCGGTGTCGCAGTGGCTGGCCAGAGTCAGCTGGATTTCCGGCTTCCGTCTGCTGGATCGACACGCAGTGGATGCCTCGATCTCCTACGGGACCCGGATCCTGGGTAACTGGTGGGCTCAAGTCGGTTACGGGTTCTCCCGTGATCGAGGCTGGAGTGCGCCGGGCCCTTTTCCTGTCGACCGCCATCACCTCACGGCGAGCCTCGTGTCGCGAATCACCCCAGCCCTGAAGCTCCTGCTCGTGTTCGATCTCGTCTTCGCCACTGGCTACGAGAAGCCTGAGGAGACTCTGACCGTGCAGTTCAACTGGGACGTGTTCTGAGAGATGTCCGCAGAGGTGGCGGTCCGCGCTTCAGGGCTCCACAAGCGATTCCATGACCTGCAGGTTCTAACCGGGCTCGACCTGGCCGTGGAACAGAGCCAGACCTACGGATTAGTAGGGCCAAACGGGGCGGGCAAGACCACGCTCGTTCGTATCCTGTGCGGTCTCCTGCGGCCCAGCGCGGGTGAGGCCTACGTCCTAGGATGGCGGGTCCCAGACTTCCGGATCCGTTCCCAGATCGGCTACCTACCCCAGGACATCGCCCTGTACCCAGATCTCACGGTGATGGAGAACCTCCGATTCTTCGGTGCACTGCATGGGCTCTCCTCGAAAACCCTCGCTGAACGGGCGACGGAGTTGCTGTCCTTGGTCGAGCTCTCAGACCGCGTGCGCCAGCGGGTGGGAACCCTATCGGGTGGGATGCAGCGGCGGACATCGCTCGTGGTGAGCCTCCTCCACGGGCCGCGGCTCCTGTTCCTCGACGAGCCCACAGTGGGCGTCGATCCACGGCTGCGTGAGATCCTGTGGGGCTACTTCGCGGAGCTCACCCAGCGAGGTGTCACGCTCATCCTCACCACACATCTCATGGAAGAAGCGCATCGTTGCCACGCAATCGGGTTCCTCAACCAGGGACGACTGCTGGCCTCGGGGTCACCACAGGCGATTCTGGAGGGCACTGGGACAACAACGCTGGACGAGGCGTTCGTCAAGCTTGAGACCGGCGAGAGGGCATGATGGCGACCTGGGTAGTGGTCAAGAATGTGTTGCGCCGGATCTGGAAGGATCCGCGCACGCTGGTGCTCATCCTGCTAACCCCTCTGCTCTTCATATTGCTCTACGGGTACTCATTTTCCTCCGGTCGGCCGACCCATCTGGCAACCATTGTGGTCAACCAGGACAACGGCCTAGCCTCGGTCCAGACTGCGGAGATCGGACGGGTCACCTTGACCATGAACCTCGGGGAGAAGCTCGTCCAAGATCTTGATCCGGAGCTGTTCCACGTGGTCAAGGGGACCGATGCCGTTGGCGCGGAGACCGCAGTCGAGCAAGGTCTGGCGGGGGCCGAGGTCCATCACCTATGAAGGTCACACGGTCCAGATCCTGCCTCCGGAGAGACCGACGGGACCATCGGCCACGCTGTTCCTGGACGACAGCAGTCCCTTGGTTACCCAGGCGGTCCTTCATGCACTCAACACCGCCCTGACCAAGCTTCTGACCGAACAGCAAGCTGTCCCCCAGCCTTCAGACCCGTTTGCGGTTCATCTGTTGTACGGAGGACAGGTGACGGGCCTCGATTACACGGCACCCGGGGTGGTCGGGTTCGCCATGACCCTCATCACCATCATGCTCACCGTGATCTCCATCGTGCGGGAGCGGACCAATGGCACTTTGACCCGGATCCTGATCGGACCAGTTCACCCTTGGGAGGTGACCATCGGCTATGCGCTGGCCTTAACGTTGGTCTCCTTCCTCCAGATGGGGGAGTTGTTCCTCGTATCCCGGTTCCTCTTCAACATCCGATTCGTTGGGAGTCCCTTCCTGGTAGCGGTCGTGGTCCTTGTGTACGCGATCGGGTTGCAGGCGATGGCGACCCTTCTCTCCACCGTGGCCCGCAACGAGTTCCAGGCCATGCAGTTCATATTGGTGATCCTGATCCCGTCGATCATGATCAGCGGGGTGTTCTGGCCGATCGAGGCCATGCCCCCTGGGATCCGCCCCATCGTGTGGTTCAGTCCGCTCACCTATGCCAACCTCGCCCTGCGCGAGATCATGCTTCGAGGCCGGGGGATCGCGGACATCGCCTGGCAATTGGGAGCGCTGAGCGGGTTCGCGATCGTCATGTTGGTGTTCGCCATCCGATCCATGCGACACCAGGGGTACACTGCGTGACCCGTGGGCACCTCGGCCCTTGTCAGTTGAGATGTTCGGCCGCTCCTGCGGAAATGTCGGTTGGCCGCAAACTTGAACCGCCCCGGGTTCTCCGGAGTGCCCCTTGCCTGAGCTCGGCCACGGGGAGACCAGGAGGTGAGCGGGTGATCGGTGTCACGTGCACTTCGGGGAGTTTGAATCCTCTGAGACTCCACCGCTTGAAATGGTGATGGAAAGGCTCTTCTTGAGTCTGCTACCCCTAGTGGACTACTTTCAAACTCCGCATAGCCTGATCCTGCCTGAAGAACTGGCAGGTGCGGTCGAACAGAACGGCGGTTGAGGTCCATAGGGGGCTGCTACGCTGACAGGCAGGCACATCCCATCCCTGCCCCACGCCGCTCGGAGTTGCCCGGCGGTGACTCCGCAGGCTACAGTGCCCCTCAAGGAGGAGCCATGAGCCGAGGGTGCAGGGTGATGCTGGCGGGTCTGGTGGCGGTGTTCGGGGTAGCCGGGACATGTCTGGCGGGAGCGATGTACCAGAATACCTCGGGGGCAGTGGCCCGAGCGATCCGGATCGAGTTCTCCGAGCCCGCCGAGATCACCTCGATGTGGCCGAACTTCCCTCAGCGCGAGCCGCAGGGGCCGGCCACGGTGATAGTCCTGAGCGGCGGCGAGATCGCCGCCGGCGGCTGGTTCAGCTTCTCGTGGCGGCCCGACGCCGCACGGGTTGTCCGACTGGACTGGTTGAGCGCAGAGCATCAGACATCCTACGGTGCCGAACCCATCGTTGGCGTGTGCAGCTACGTTGTCTCACCTTCAGGGCGAGTAGTGACTTCGATCACTGGGGCAGACCTGCGGCGGGCGGGGATCTCCTATGGCGATGAGATCAGCGTTTCGGTTGGGACGGCTGTCATCAACATGGCGTTCGACTACCCGGACCGCCAAGGCCTTCCAGGCATTCCGATTGCCTTCCTCCTCTGGGGGGATCTGCACCTACACTTGTGGGAGGGGAGTCTCGCCTCCACCTACGGCGTGAGCTCGGGCATGGCGATCGCAGTACGCATGGGCGAGAAGGGGAAGTACACGCGATCTGCGGACGACCTCGATCGCTATTGGGAAAGCGTGCCCATTGACGTGACTTCACTGCCAGAACCTCTATCACCAGTGTTCCCGGCTGCGTCAGGCCTTCGCGTTGAGGGCCATCAGCTGGTTGACTCCTCGGGCGTACCTGTTGTCCTGCGGGGAGTTGCCGTCGAGGATCCGTATTGGGCAAAACACGAGCATCACCCTGTCCTGAGGCGTGATCTCGTGATGATCCAGGTCTGGGGTGGCAACGTCGTGCATATCCCTGTCCATCCTGAAGCATGGAAACTGGTGGGAGGGAGTTCTTACCTGTACGATCATCTCGACGACGTCGTCCGATGGGCAGGAGAGCTCGGTCTCTACGCCATCATCTCGTGGAAGACTCACGGAGATCCGGAGACGAAGCGGGTGAGCGAGGAGAAGTACGATCCCGACATGGTCTTGGCGCGACAGGCCCTAGCAGGCATTGCACGTCGCTACCGAGACTGCCCTTGGGTGCTCTACAGTGTGTTCAACGAGCCCGGTTCGTTCGTCCGATGGGAGCGCTTCCGGGCATGCATGACTGCTTTGGTGGACGCGGTCAGGGAGCAGAACCCGAACTCCGTTGTGCTGATCCCTGGGGTGATGGTTGCTGCTGACCTAAGCAGCATCCCCAGTGCACCGATAGATCGAGCGAACATCCTGTATGCGGCAGATGTCTATCCATGGGTCTGGGACAAGATGCCGTTCCGCGAGGACGCTCTGGCGCTTCTTGCAGCGGGCTATCCGCTGTTCATCTTCGAGTGGGGCTTCGACATCGCGGAGGACAGCATGCGGTTCCCTTACACATGCCAGACAGCGACAAGTGCAGAGTTTGGAGAGCCTCTGGTGCAGTTCTGTGCAGAACATGGGATCGGATGGACAGCATGGATCTGGACGCATGACTGGTGTCCCCACATGTTCTACGATTTCGAGCGATCACAGCTGACGCCATTTGGAGATCTCGTCAGAGACACGCTGGGCGGTTGGAGCGATGGCAGTCCCATCAGGCGATTGAGCGCGCCAGAGATCAGCATTGAGCCGTCAGCCGCTGAAGCAGCAGGCTGTAGCGCGTCTGACCGGCTCGCTGGAAACTGGAACAGAATACCTTCGACCGTCATCGAGGCGACGCCTTCGCCGGGGTGGGAGTTCTCGCGTTGGGACGGCCCCGTGGATCTTCCTGCGTCTCTGCTTGCAAGCGTGGGCCTCGGAACGGAGGCAGCACGTGTAACCGCGATCTTCAAGCCTTCCGTGTGCGCAGCGGTGTACGACTCAGTTGATGTAGACAACCTTGTGATCGACGGCTTCAGCCCCGAGGCAGCCTCCTCCTCGGGGTTGGTAAGATGGAACGCGTTCGGCTACCAACCCCCGACGCAGAAGCCAATGTTCTCCTCTTGGGCATACGGACACCATGTTATCCGGTACAGCTACCCAGAAGATGGCAGCACCAAGTTGGCACTTGGGTTCCACACTCCGTTCGATGCAAGGGCCTTCGCTGGCGTGCAGGTGATGCTCAGAGCTGATGGGGATGTCCCTGTACGGGTTGAGGTGGCATCTCAGGATCGAGGGCTGCACCTGAAGGAGAACCCGTATGACTGGAAGAGCTCGGCACCACCATGCTCGATTAACGTGGGTGTGGGCCCCTCCGTTTTCCGTCTTCCGTTCGCGGTATTTGCGGATCCTCTGTGGATGCGGTTGCGGTACCCGGACGTGACCCCCGGGGTGAACACAGAAGCGATCTTTGAGATCGGGTTCTTCCCGGAGTGCACGCAGTGCGTGCTGGAGATGCTCGAAGTGTCCTTCTACAAGGACTGAGGCGTCGCATAGTATGCAGTCTGGGAGATGAGTGCGGGTGTTCTGCTCTCGCCAGTGAACTGCCCCGGGTTCGGCCAAGGCTGCCTCCCCTGAGTTCAGCCACGTGGAGGCCAGGAGGTGAGCGAGGGTTCGTGTCACGCGTCCTGCCGGTAGTTCGAATCCTCTGAGCCCCCATCTTCTGGAGCGTAGATGGGAAGGCACTTCCAGGGCTTGCCCCTAGAGGACTACTTTCAAACCCCGCATGGTCTGATCCTGCCTGCAGAACTGGCAGGTGCGGTCGATCAGAACGGCGGTTGAGGGTGATCAGCGCCTTTCATACTGACAGGCAGGCACATCTTATCTTTCTCCCGCGCCGCTCGGAGTTGTCCGGCAGCCTCCAGGTGGGCTAGAGTGCCCCTCAAGGAGGAGCCATGAGCCGACGGTGCAACGTGGTGCTGGCGAGTCTGCTGGCGGTGTTTTGGGTTGCCTCGACGTGTCTGGCGGGGGCGATGTACCAGAACACCTCTGGGGCAGTGGCCCGAGCGGTCCGGATCGAGTTCTCCGAGCCCACCGAGGTCACATCGATGTGGCCAAGCTTCC
>DYGJ01000089.1 GCA_020724765.1 Thermotoga sp.
GAGGATGTCCACAAGGCCCTCAAGGCCAGGAAGAAGAAGACCAATACTACGGTGAAGGAGATCGGCAACTCCGCTCTGCGCGCGGCCCTCTCCATCCCGACAAAGGAGGACTTGGTTGTCCAGAAGCTCGTCGAAACGGGCAAGATGACGCGCGAGGACTACGAAGTGGCTAAGGCGGCAGCGAGCAAAGAAGTCAAGGCCGCTCACAAGAGAGCAGCTGAAGTTGCCTCTCCTCAGACAGACAGTGAGACCTGGGTGATGGGGAGCTGGGAGGTTCGTGAAGCGTACTTGAGCCCTGACAGCCGTGTTCAGATGCTGGACATGTGGGCAAGGGATACGAAGAAGGTCGCGATGGGACCCATCGCGCACGACGAGAGCGACGTGTGGGCAACCGTCATCCAGGGGAAGGCGCTGCTGGAGATTGGCGGCGAGACCAGGCTGCTCACCGCGCACGAGTCTGTCCACATCAGTCCAGGAACCGTCCATGCCGCGACCCCTCTAACCCGAGCCACGCGAGCAGCGGTCCTGGTGGTGCCCCCGACTCACCCCGAACTCCCACGGAGGAAGAGTGGCGCAGGACGGTGAGGGGAAGATCGCGTCCCGAAGGAGCTGGGCCATCTCCGTTCAACCTACCCGATGGGCTGACAGTCGCCCGGGGCTCTCCCCAAGGCCCCTAGCCACTTCTTCGAGCCGCAGCGCGCGGCCTGCTCAGGATCAGCGCCAGGGTCTCCGCGGCTCGGCGCCCATTCCGCCTAAGGGCGACGGGGGACAACTACCTCTACCGGGGAGCTAGCCAGCAGACCGATGGATGCGTTCACGGCCTGGAGGAGAGCAAGGGCCCGGATGTCCGGCACCCGCGACGTGCGACATTCCCCCAGCATAAGGGCGGCCTGGTTGCCGCCCTTCAGCACCTACCAGTCATGGCCGAGCGGCAACGCGCCCAGGTTCATGCACATCCGCTCCGCGTCAAGGATCTCCAACAAACGCCGCGTCCGTGCAATCGCTCGATCCCCTCGAGCATGATTGCACTTGGAGCGCGATCCATGACCAGCCCAATCCTCGCCTCACCTCCCCACATCGTGGCGCAAGTCTATTCCCAAGCCAGCAGAATGGCGCAGCACAGTGTTTGGGACTGCCTGGGTCAAGCAGTATCTCTTGGTGTGCCAGGGCAACACCGCCGAGCTCAGAGTAATCCCGGAGTCTGCGCCTGTAGGCGCATGCCCGTCGAGTCCCAGCGGCTATTCGAGCGCCTCCCGTCCTACCAGCCTAGGAAACGTCCAGAGGAGACCTGTCTCTTGCCGCGCGAAGCCGCGGCAGCCTGGGCACGGAGATACCGACCAGCCATGCCCCAGCCGCCGCGGCTGCGTTCTTGCTGCAATGTAAGGACAGCTTCGCTACCGAACTCGCGCTCGGAACGTGCCGTCCCTGTATTCGACCTCCAGCTGCGTTTCTTGCTCACTCAGGACCGCTGTCTCGACCGTAAGGTCACCCAGCGCTGTCTCAACCACGACCACATAGCGCCCGGCGCGCAACGTGACACCTAAGTCGCCCACCATTCCCGAGGCGATAAGAGCGCCATCAACGTCGTAGATGCCAAACCGAATTGGAGCCGCCAGCCGCAGCGCGGTCAGGAGCGCATCGGTGGATTCAGCACTGAAGTACGTTCCGCTTCCGGCAGCGGCGATGTCACGCAGCTGCTGCACAACCTCTGGCTCATCTTCGACCGCGAGGCCGATGATGTCGATCCTGAGGTCGAGACCTGAGGTGGCCAGGGCACGAGCTGCCTGGACCGGCTGGCCGCCACACGTCTCCTCTCCATCGCTCACGAGCACGACCAAGAACGGCCCTGGGTGCCCGCTCAGGGCACCGGCAGCCCGCTCCAGTGCCCCGCCGATGGGTGTGGCTCCGGTGGGCACGATCGCTTCGATCTCTGCCAACAACCGCGTTCGGTTCAGCGCACCAACCGGAGCAACGAGCTCGATGCGGTCGCAGTTGTAGTACACGAGGAGCCCCACGTTCAGCTGGTCGGGCATCGCGGTGACAAGTTCGCGTAGCGCCGCCTTGGCTGCGTCCATCCGGACGACCTGGTCCCTGGCGTGTCCGAGCCACCACCCCATGCTTTGGGACGCGTCAACGACCAGGAGTAGAGACTTCGGGGATGCCGGAAGGCCCGGCCCGGGGGTTACGCTGAGCGTACCGAGAGCTTCGCAGATCACGATCTCCTGGGACACGGTGGCGCTGAGTCCGTCGTTGTCGGTCACAACAAGGGTGACGGTGTAGGTTCCAGCGCGTTCAAACTGGGCGGTCGGGTGGCGGTCGTCTGAGGTTGTACCGTCTCCAAGGTCCCAGCTCCACGAGACGATCTCCCCGTCGGTATCCGTGGAGCAGTCCGTGAGCTGGAATGACTCCCCTTCCTTGGGGCAATCGGGCTCCCACGTGAAGCACGCCACGGGAGGGGCGACCACCCTGAGCGTACCGGTTCGGTAGGTGATGTCGTAGTTGTCCAGGCCGACACCGACTGGCGAGCCGGCCACGATCACGATGGGGTAAGTGCCAGCCTCGGCGCCGGTTGGTGCCCCCTCACTGGCCAGCGTCACGCCCGTCACCGAGTCGCTCCCCACCAAGCCCTCCACGCTGAACTCGGTACCGGCGAACTCGTAGGGGTCGCCGTAGATCTTGGTGGCGTCGGCGGCGGTGATGACCAGCGGTCTCGGGCAGACCGTGATCTCCCGTGTACGCGTCGCGATGGCTCCTGCATCATCGGTGACAGTGAGCGTGACGATGTAGGTTCCAACACGCTCGTACTGGTGAACGGGCTCTGGATCGGTTGATATGGTCCCATCGCCAAGGTCCCAGTGCCACGATGCGATCTCGCCATCAGGATCAATGGAGCAGTTGACGAACCGAAACGCCTCCATCACCCTAGGGCAGACAGGACACCAGGTGAAACAAGTCTCTGGAGGGCAGTTCGTATCCCCGGCGAGCCCGGACCCGACTGCAAGGAGCATGGCTAGAGCTAGGTAGAAGAGCGTTCTTCTCTTCATGGTTCCCCCTTTGAACCGAAGTCTTGGTTGATGAGGATAGTGGCCGTGTCTGGACGCTGCAATGGTATGGGTGGTCCCTGGTGGGTCAGGACGGGCTTTGTGACGTGGACCCTGTCACGGAGTAAGATCATTGTTGAGCTGGCGCAGGCCCGTGGGTTCCGCGTGCCTGCTGGAGGTGGGGTTCTCAGCGGAGTGGATGCAGCCGAAGGTGGTTCTCCTGGGGCGTGGGCCGAGGTGAAGCGCCGGCTGCCTGCACTCGGGCACCAGAGGCGGTTGGGCGGTGCCACGGTTCTGCGGGTTGAGCGTTTTTTAAACCTGAAACTGACGAACCGAGAACCGGCGAGCCGCTGTAATGGGGAGCGTAGCTCAGTTGGCAGAGCACCACGCTGTGGCCGTGGCGGTCGCGGGTTCAAGTCCCGTCGCTCCTCCCAGAAGGACAGCCGCAAGTCGGCAGATCACAAGTCGCGGGACTTCGGACTTGCGACTTCCAGACTTGGAACTGTGTTATCGCGCCCGTAGCTCAACGGACCAGAGCATCGGCCTTCGGAGCCGAGGGTTGGGGGTTCAAGTCCTCCCGGGCGCGCTCGCCTGTCGGCCCAACCGGGTACCCTACCCTCCCGGAGGTGGTGCCCGTGAACCGTTGCATCGTTGGGATCGCACTTGTGATCGTGATCGGCCTGCTCGCCTCGCTCGTTGTGATCGTGGTCGGACTGGCCACGCGGGGGATCAGTGTGCAGTTGGCGGAACCGATCCGCATCTCGGGACCGCTCAGCATCGGCGGAACCATTGCCGTGCAGGAGCCGATCGTGGTGACCATGGGTACAATGGAGATCCGGGTTCCGCAGCCGGTATCCGTGGAACTCCCTTCGGACACGCTCGATGTGCGGGCCATGCTTGGTGGTGCGCCATGTCCGCGGTGCGGGGAGGGCGTTCTCCTGCCCATGAAGTGGAACCTCTTCACCGGCGAGATCACCTGGCGCTGCACGGCCTGCGGCGAACCGTGAATTTGCGGTTCTGAGAGGAGCGCGTAGAATGAGGCTCGTGCGAACGAACGTTCGTTCGGAGAAGAGCATGGAACCGGGCCTTGCCGATCGGATCCGTACCGCCGCGGCCCGTCTGTTCGCCCGACGGGGGTTCCACGGCACGGGGATGCGCCTCATTGCCGAGGAGGCTGGAGTGTCGATCGGGGCTCTCTACCACTACTTTCCGTCCAAGGAGGAGGTGTTCCTGTCCGTGCTCCGCCAGGAGTACGATCAGCGGCTGGCGGAGGCGCAGGGAATGTGGCGGGAAGGGGTATCGGCACCGGAGGTGGTGCGACGGGTCGTCGAGCTTCACTTCGCATCGATCACTGCGGGCCATGAATCCGGCCGCCTCTTGAGCCAGGCGGGGGTGGGAAGCCCACTGGAGTTGGCCCTGCAGATCCTCGCTCTGCGGGAGGAGTACGCCACCTGCATCGCCGATCTCCTCTCCCAGGCGATGCAGCGGAGGGAGATTCGGACCGCGCACCCCCTCCTCACGGCGTATGCCCTGCTCGGGCTCGTGGAGGCGGTCACGGCGCGGGCGCTCGCCGGCGATGGCACAGCCGATGAGCTCCAACGGGTGGGCCCTGCCGAGGTCGCCGAGATCGCGTCGCGGGCCCTCCGGCCAGGTAAGGAGGAGTGAAGATGCCGAGAAGGCGCGTGTTCGTGGCGTTGGCTCTCGCACTTGTGGGCCTGATCGCATCCAGCCAGGAGATCCGGCTTCTGATCGTGGACGAGACGACGACGATGGAGGAATCGCTCCGGATCCAGGCTCTCGTGCGCGGGTTGCGGGCGAGTGGCGTGTTCACCCTGAAGGCGATGCTCGCGGTTCCCACCGAGCCCTGGGAGGATGTTCCATTTCTGTTCATCCTCGTCTTCCCTGTCTTAGGCCCTTACGTGTGGCTCCTCTCGCCCGGTCCGGTTCAGTACCTTCCTGATCCGCTGCCCCTCGTCTACTATGCTCTCGCGGATGGAGTCGCGCAGGCATTCGGAGGAGCACGAGAGGTCCGCGGTTCCGGGGATGACCTCTACCCGTTCCTTCTTTCGGTTCGCCTCCAGCGGCTGGGTGTTCTCGTGGGGGTGAACTGAGGATGCGGCGCGTCCTCGCTTGGCTCGTTGGCCATCCGGCTTGGACCCTGGGCGGGATCGCCCTTATCACGCTTGTGTTCGCCTTGTTTCTCCCTCGCCTCGGGTTCCAGGCGGACTACTCCCAGATGCTGCCGGCGGGCGACCCGGTGGTAGCCGAGTACGACCGGGCGCGCGATCTGTTCGGAAGCCAGTCGCTGTTCATGCTTGCCGTCGTGGCGGAGGAGTCGGGGACGCTGTTCGACCTCCCCTCCCTAACCAAGCTGTACCGGATCACGGACGAGCTCCAGCAGTTCGTGGACGAGGGCCTTCTCGAGGACGTCATCTCCCCGCTGACGGTGGACATCGTCCAAGGGTCGGCAACCGCGATCACGGTCCGGCCAATCCTCTCCGGCCCCCCACGCAACGAGGAGGATGTGACCACGTTCCGGCAGACGGTTCTTGAAGAACGTCTCGTGCGCGACACGCTGTTCTTGGCGGACGGATCGGCGGCGGTGCTTGTCCTGAAGGCGCACCCCGACCTGGAGGATGACGAACAGGCGATGGGGAAGGTGCTTGCCCATCTGGAGTCGCTCGCCGCACACCACGGAGGACCCGAGTCGTTCTACGTCTCGGGCGATGCGGCGTTCCTCGTCTACGTGAACCGGTACATGCGCAAGGACCTCGCGTTTCTCCTGCCCGTGGTGATCTTGGTTGTGGTTGCCGTCTTGTTCGTGAGCTTCCGCACCCTGCGCGGGGTGCTCCTCCCGATGGCGGTGGTCCTGGTGGCCCTGGTGTGGACGATGGGGTTCGTCGCCCTGGTCGGGGCGAAGCTGACGATGATCTCGACGTTCCTACCGGTGCTGTTGGTTGCCGTGGGCTCTGCGTATGGGATCCACGTCGTGAACGACCACGCCGAGCTCGTGCGCCGGGGCGGGGACCGAAAGGGCCTCGCGCTGCAGATCGCCGATGAGATGCTGACCCCGATCGCCGGGGCGGCCCTCACCACCGCGGCGGGCTTCCTCACCCTGCTGGCGGCGTTCCTCGTCCCAACGCGGGAGTTCGGGGTGTTCGCCGCGTTCGGGACGCTGGCCTCGTTCGTCTTAGCGCTGACGCTCATCCCGGCGATCCTTGCCCTGCTCCCGGTCCCGCGCGTGCGGGAGCGGAAGGCGCGCCTCCTGTTCGATTCGATCGTCGGCCGCGCAGCGGGGTTCGCGGCCCGGCGACCCGTGTTCACGCTTGGACTGGCGGTGGCCGTGCTCGGGGTCTTCCTGGGGGGCGTACCGTGGCTTACGGTGGAGTCGGATATGACGAAGTACTTCCGCCCCGACTCGCCTGTGGTTCAGGGGCTGCGGTTCGTCGAGGACCGCTTCGGGGGAAGCCAGGAGCTTTCGGTGGTGGTGAACACCGGTCGCACGGATGGGCTGAAGGACCCAACGGTGCTGAGGTTCTTCGAGCGCCTGCAGCGGTTCCTCGAAGACCGACCCGAGGTGGGCTCGACCTCGTCGCTTGCCGACCTGGTGAAGGAGACGTACTTCACGCTCCGCGGAGACGACCCGTCGTTCTACGCGATTCCGGGGACGCCGCAGGCCGTGGCCCAGCTTTTCCTCCTCTACGAGGGCGGGGGAGGGGAGGTCACGCGGGGGATGGCGGCCCAGCGTTTCTCGTGGGGGCGGATCACAGCGCGGGTGCGCTCGGTGGGGCTGTCGGGCTATGCCGGCCTGACCCGCGATGTGGAGGCGTTCATCGCCCAGGAGAAGCCGCCCCAGGTGGTTGAGGTCTACGTGACGGGGTCACCCTCGGTGTACGTGCAGCTTTCGCGGAAGCTCATCCAGTCGCAGATTGTGAGCTTGGGGGCCAGCCTAGGGGCGGTGGCGTTGATCGTGATCCTCGTCATGGCTTCGGTCGGAACGGGTCTTCTGGTCTTGATTCCACTCGTGGTGACGGTAGCCGGGAATTTCGGGGTGATGGGCTACGTCGGGGCGCACCTCGACATGGCGACGGTGATGATCGCCAGCCTGACCGTGGGAATCGGGGTGGACTACGCAGTCCACTTCCTCGCCCGCTACCGCCGCGAGCGGGTTGCTTCGGGCGAGCACCGCGAGGCGCTTGCGCAGACCGTGCGCACGTCCGGGCGGGGAATCCTTGTCAACGCCGCGACCCTCACCTTGGGGTTCCTCGTGATGCTCCTGTCGAGCTTCGGTGCGCTGCAGACGTTTGGGTGGCTGATTGCGGTGACGATGGTGACAAGCCTGGTCGGGGCGATGTTCGTACTCCCCGCGGCTTTGGCGTGGATTCGGCCCAAGTGGCTTCTGCCGTGGATAGAGAAGAGGAAGCACAGAGAGACACAGACGAAAGAGGGAGGAACAAGATGAACTGTGCGCGTGTCGTGGTGTGCTTGGCAGCCATCGTTGGGGCGGCGTGGGCCGGGGTTGCCCAGACGCTGTCCCCGGACCAGATCCTGGCCAAGGTGGAGGAGCAGAGCTTCTTTGGCACAGGCTCGGGCAGCCTGTACGCGGCGCTGGCAGTGACGACCGAGGAGGCGGGGCTTCCCGACTCGGGGTACGCGTTCCGGGTGTGGGCCAAGGAGTACCCGGACGGGACGGCGAAGACCTTGCTCCTGTACGCGGCGCCGGAGCTTGTTGCGGGAACTCTATACCTCGCGCACATCCCGAAGGAGGGAACGGGGCGGATATGGCTCTACCTGCCCGCGCTGGAGATCCTGAAGGAGCTCGTAAGCGAGTCGGACCGCAAGGGCGAGTTCATCTCCGGAAGCGGGATCACCTACGACGATGTCGCC
>DYGJ01000090.1:0-1967 GCA_020724765.1 Thermotoga sp.
GGCGCATGGGGACAAGTCTACCGCTGAAATGTGAAGGAACCGTGAACGCTCTGCCAGCCGTTCAGCAGTGACGTTCTCGTGCGTCTCGACGCGGTTGGCGACGGTTTCCTCTGGTTCGCAGCGCCTTCACGTCATCCCTGGCCTCCTTTGTCCCGGATTCACGCTCTCAGGCGGCAGGTCCGGCGTGCGGATGCTGTGAGGCTGGAGTGTAGCCGACTTGGAGGTCCTGTCGCGTGCGCTCTGCGTGAGGTGTCAAGCCCCTCCGGGAGGCAACAGAAGGAGATCGCTATCAGTCGCCCCTTGACCAGGGTGTAGTGTCACCTTGTCTATCCGGTGGAGGCGTGTAGCGAGGCTAGGACGTGTGCCACTGCCAGGCGAACGGCTCTATCGAGGCACGTAGGTGGGATCCGGAAAGGGTAGACGGCGGTGGTTGGGTGGGGATCGTCCGCACGGTCCTTGGGAAGCTCCCGAAGCGATTTGCCACGGGCGAACCCCGGGAACAGAAAGAAAGAGAGGTGAAGCGTATGAAGAGCGTGGCGGTGGTTGGAGCGATGCTGTTGATGGTGTGTCCGCTGGTCACGGCCGATGTGACCGTTGGCTACCTAGGGCACTCATGTTTCACGGTGCAGGCCGAGGGAGGGCTGCTCATCCTCATTGACCCCTACGCAGACTACCTCCCGTACCCGGGGCTGCCCACGACGGCCGATGTGGTGCTGATCACGCACGGGCATATCGACCACTGTGCGCATTGTTACGGGCAGAAGGACCGCGTGGAGGGAGACCCGACCGTTGTGTGGCCGTTCGGAACCGATGGCAGGGTCCGCGAAGGATCGTGGAAGATCATCGAGGGCCTGTCTGTCCGGTTCGTGGAGGCCACGCATGTGACGGCATCCGGTGGTGGGCAGGGGTCGGTGTGCCTGTTCAGCTTCGTCCAAGATGGGATCCGGTTCGCCCATCTGGGTGACCTCGGTCGCACACTGTCAGAGGCCCAGATCGCCGCGCTGGGTGACGTTCAGGTCCTGTTGATCCCCGTCGGTGGGGCGTACACGATCGATGCCGCCGAGGCGATCGCGGTTGTGAAGCAGCTTCCGTCGGTCCGTGTGGTCATCCCGATGCACTACTACGTGGAAGGTTACTGCCCCTGGCCGGACATCGCCCCAGTCGATGGTTTCCTGGATCTGGCCATCGCGGAAGGTTGGACAGTGCGGGAGTCTGAAGTGGCGGAGCTTTCACTGAGTGCCGAATCGTTGCCCGACCAGGCAGAGGTCTGGACGATGACCTTCGCTGAGAAGTAGGCGAGCGCGGTCGGCCATCTCGTAGATCGCTGCGATTTCGTAGATCGGCCTCGGCACAACTGAGGGCATGACGTAGCGGGCGCTATCAGCCCAATCAGCGGGCTCCGCGTTCGCCGGGAGATCCGGGAGGCCTGACAACACGACGCCGAGATCACGAAGGTAGCGAGCCGACGGGTTGACCTTCACCCACGCCCCGCAGCGTCTCCATCCGTCGAACGCCTGGCGGATATGCGGCTTCGTGGGCAGTGACTGGACATGGTCGCGAACACCGCAGAGGATCATCGCCTCCAGCTCTGGGATCGCTCCAACGGCGCGCTCGTAGAGGCGAACGGACTCCCTCAGGTCCCAGTAGGCCCCGGCCTCATCGAGAGCTACCAAGGTTTCCGGCCAGCGGTCGTCGAGGAGACCTGTTCGCGCGATCTCGCGCATGACCGGGCGGGAGTAGGTGACACGGCGGTCGTCAACCGGATAGGTGTCCAGGGGGAAGTCCTCCCACCGATCGAGGCGTCCGTCGAGGTTGAGGTCGGGGACACGGGCGCCGATCCTCGGGTCGAGCACGGCCGTGTACCGCCCGTCTCCGTTTCCGTCATGGAAGAGCGGGTAGACCGTCTCGGAGGGGTCGAACGCGAGGTCGCTGTAGTCGACGGCCAACATCAGCGGGCCGTATCCGAG
>DYGJ01000090.1:1977-5468 GCA_020724765.1 Thermotoga sp.
TCCAGTAGTCACCCTGGCCCGTGGCCGGCTTCAGCCAGACCCTGCCGAGATCCCGCGTGGCGATCTGGCTGGAGACAGGCGTTTCCCACTGGATGATGTAGCGTAGATAGGGAGTAAGCTCTCGCCCGTAGTATGCTGCCGCGGCGACCGGAAGGTTCCCCCCGTTCGACTCCCCGATCACCCCGATGTTGGTATGCAGCACAGGAACCGGAACTATGTCATCGATCGTTCAACCGTGGATGTCGCGTAGCTGTCCGGCAGCGTAGAGCACGACGTCCCGGAGCGCCGCGATGCAGTGCTCCCCACGGTAGTCATAGATCCCATCGGACGAGAGGCCGCTGTAGGGATCGGACCCGCCGGGGAAGATGAAGGTGATGCAAATCACATCGTCCACATCCGGGGGGAGGCTATGGGCGATGCCCCGAACATCGAACCCTCCCTGGATCCAGATGATCACCGGTGCTCCGTCGGGGTACCTGGCGTTCTCCCACTTCGGGGTGTGAACCCGTACGGCGAGCGTCCCCGCCGTCCCGGTGCTGTCCGAGGGGAGCCGGATGTCGATCGGAATCAACGAGGGAGGGGGGCTTGTAGGCTGCGCGAGGGCGGTCTGTGGCGAGTCCGCGCAGAAGTACAGACAGGCAGCGGTAATCGCAACGGCAGCCGCACAGAGACGCAACGGGCAATCCTCACTACGGTTCATCCGAACCCCACCTCAAACCGTTTTCGACCGGGCGGTAATCCGCGCTCGCTTCCTAGCCAACCCGAGGGTGCCCGAGCCACGGTCCGCCGGCAAGCTGTGCGCCACGGCTTCATGACTTCTTGATGCAGCGACCGTGTTGACCTGTTCGACGCTTCGGAACGAGTCCTCCGCTGAAGTGAGAGCGAAAGGATCTGTCCGTGCCAGGGGGGCGTGGGTCCAGCGCGGTGACGGCTATGGCTTTCCCGTGGCGAGCCTGGGCGCAGTTGTCCAAGGGGAGGAGACGCTCTTCTAATCGGTGCTGGCGGCCTTCGGTCGGGTGACGAAGAACACCCGCACGCTGTCTGGCTTCGGCTCGGTCATCTCTCCTAGATTGGCCCAGCAGGCAAGCTCGTCGAGACCGGCATGTCCCAGAGCCTCTCGTATCCTTCCCAGTGGGTAGCCACGCTCTCGGTGCTCTTCGTCGACTCTGCGCCAGAGCTCTCCTTCCCTGACAAAACCCGTGATCTTTAGCGCGGCGATGTTGTTCTCGTAGTCGTAGTCCGCTCGGTGAACCTCGAACAGCGTGTCTTTATCCTGCTGTACGTAGGTGCCGTGCTCTCTCCAGCGTGCCAGGCCGCGGAGCGTGTTCATGTCGAAGATGAACAACCCCTGTGGATGGAGCACTCGCCTCACGTGGGAGAACACCCGGACCAGGTCGTCGTAGTCCAGGACGTAGTTGAGGCTGTCGTACCAGCAGGTCACCAGGTCGAAGCTGTCCGCCAGGTCAAGAGCGCGGATATCCTGCTCCAGGAATGTCACTTCGACACCTGCAGCGTGTGCCCGCTGCCGGGCGTGGTGAAGCATCCGCGGAGAGGCATCGACCCCCGTCGCCCGAAGTCCCCGCTCGGCCATGATCACAGCGAACGTCCCCTCACCGCAGGCAAGGTCGAGGACGCGCTTCGGCTTAACCCCGAACCGCTCCAGAACCGGCGGCAACAGCTCGGCCACCCGTCGGCTGAAGGCCGTGTAGGGCCCCTTCGAGTAGAAATCAGCGAACCCATCGTACACCTTGGCCAAGGGCTGCCTCCTTGGGGTGAGCCCGCCGCGCGAGAGGGTCCACCGCACGCCACCAGTCTACAGACCGGTCTCCAAGCCAGCCAGGGCTCAGGCCGAGACAAGAGCCGATCCGTGGTCGGGCACTTCCCCGCAAGCGAGGGATCTCTGGACCGTGCCGGACGGCGGGCCGGACCGCTCCGCCGGCTCGCTTGCACGCTTCGACGCCCCCCACTAACCTCTCCGTCATGTCCGACACAACCGCACTGCCCGAACGCTCGGCCGTCCCGGTCGAGGAGACCTGGGATCTCGAAAGCGTGTTCGCCACACCGCAGGACTGGGAAGCGGCCTGCCGGGAGCTCCTGGCGCAGTTACCGAAGCTGGCCAGCTACCAGGGTCGCCTGAAGGAGGGCCCGTCAGTCCTGCTCGAGTTCATCCCGCTCTACGAGGACGCCGCCCGCCTGATGGGGAGGCTCTTCGTCTACGCGGGAAACGCCTCCGCGGTCGACTCGCTCGACCAGGCGGCGACTGGCCGCAGCGGGCAGGCACGCGGCCTCTTCGCCCGATTTGGCGCGGCCGTCGCGTTCACGGATCCGGAGCTCGTGGCGATCGGGTTCGACACCCTGCGCCGGTGGATGGACGAGACGCCGGACCTGCAGTTCTTCGCTCACTACGTGGATCAGCTCGAGAAGCAGCAGGCCCACGTGCGCTCGGGCGACGTGGAACAGGTGCTGGCGCTGGTCTCCGACCCGCTGTCCGCGCCGTTCAGCGTCTTCAACAGCCTCACCGGCGCGGATATGACGTTCAGGCCGGCCGCCGACACCGGAGGCAACACGCTGGAGGTGGGACAGGCGAGCATCGAGTCGCTGCGGACTCACGCCGACCGCGCCGTGCGGCGGACGGCGTGGGAGAGCTATGCCGACGGATACCTCGGGCTCAAGAACACGCTCGCCAGCTCGCTCCTCGGAGCGTTTAAGGCTGACGTGTTCAGGATGCGCACCCGCGGTTACTCCTCCAGCCTGGAAGCGTCACTCTCGCCCAACTTCATCCCGGTGGAGGTGTTCCACAACCTCATCGAAGTCTTCCGACGGAACCTGCCCACGTGGCACCGCTACTGGGCGCTCCGCCGCAAGGTCCTCGGCTACGACACGTTCCACGTGTACGACATCAAGGCCCCGCTCACGGGGCACAAGCCAGCGGTACCGTTCGAGCAGGCGGTCGGCTGGATCTGCGAGGGGATGAAGCCGCTCGGCGAGGAGTACGTCGGGTTGCTGCGGCGGGGCTGCCTCGAGCAGCGCTGGGTCGACCGCGCACGCAACCGGGGCAAGCGCGAAGGCGCCTTCTCGAGCGGCTCTCAGGGCACCCATCCGTTCATCATGATGAGCTACGCCGACGACGTATTCAGCCTGAGCACCCTCGCGCATGAGCTTGGCCACTCCATGCACTCCTACTACAGTCGCCTGAGCCAGCGCATGATCTACAGCCGCTACGGGTTGTTCGTCGCTGAGGTGGCGTCGAACTTCAACCAGGCGATGGTGCGGGACCACCTGTTCCGCACCCTGATCGACAAGGCGCTCCAGATCTCGCTGATCGAAGAGGCGATGTCGAACTACCACCGCTACTTCTTCATCATGCCGACGCTCGCGCGTTTCGAGCTCGAGATCCACGGGCGCGTCGAGCGCGGTGAGCCGGTGAGCGCCGACACGCTCATCGGGGTCACAGCAGACCTGTTCCGCGAAGGCTACGGCGAGGAGGTGGT
>DYGJ01000090.1:5478-7843 GCA_020724765.1 Thermotoga sp.
ATCACATGGGCTCAGTTCCAGCACATGTACATGAACTTCTACGTCTACCAGTACGCCACCGGAATCTCCGGCGCGCACGCCCTGGTGCAGAGAGTCCTCTCGGACGGCGAGGCTGCCGCCGGGCGCTACCTGGACTTCCTCAAGTCGGGCGGCTCGCGCTACCCGCTCGACGTGCTCGAGCAGGCGGGGGTCGACCTGAGGTCGCCGCAGCCGGTGGAAGCGGCGTTCGCCAATCTCGCCGCGCTGGTGGACCGGCTCGAGGGGCTGCTGGGGTGAGCTCAAGGCGCGCCGGCCGGTCCGGCCGCTGAACGCGTCCCTCGGCGTCCTGGAGGTGGCGGCGCAGCTCGCGCTTGCGCCGCCGCCGGGACGGTACGACAGGGTTCCCTGACCTGCCCCCGGCGGTAGGTCCAGTTTCTGAGTTAGTCTACCACTCCTCGGCCCGGGAGAGCCAACGCCTCGGGTGCAGACGGAAACTAGCCTAAAGCGCTGTGCAGACGCTTAGTGCTGCACTCCCGGTTCCGCCCCTTGGTCAGCACCTCGGCCTCAGGCAGCTCGGCGATGATCTCCTCTGTCCTGTAGCGCTTCCTCGCCATCCCTGCCCTCCTGGGGTGCTTCTCTGCGTCAGCGGCCACGATCACCGCGCCCACGATACGGTCACCAAGTAGAATTTTGTAGTAGACGCACTCGGGGGAGGCGATCATGTCAGCTGGCCACTGAGGGTCGAGCGTCCCTGGGAGACCCACGGGTGGATCCGGCAGCTCCCGCACCCTGTTAAGATCCTCAGGCGGCGCGAACTCCTCCTCTATGAGAAACGCTCGCCCCTGGATGATCGCAAGTACTCCCGCCCTGAGATCTGACTACACCAAGTCGACACTGGGTTCTTCCTCTCGGTATCAGGCCTGCTGACTGAAGAAGGCCCGGGAGGGGGAGCTCGGCCGACTCCTACCGCTTCGTCCGCGACTCCACTGAGGCCCCATCGTTAACGCCCAGAGAGTCGGCTCGTCGCTGCTTGGCCTGCTCAGAGGCCCACTGCTCCTCCGCTTCCTGGAGTTCTCGCCGACGTTCCGCCAATCTGGCTTCGACTTGAGCCTTCAGCACGAAGGTCGCCCGGAGCTTTGCAGGTATAGCCGACAGTTCGGATGTGGCCGCACGCTCCGTCACTGCCCTTCTTGGGTACTTGAACCCGTTTGTGGTTTGGAGCTTTAGCACTTCCAATCTGTATTCGAGACTTGTTGTGGCCTCATCGGCACGGTTCAGGCTCTCTTCGGTCCTACTAACTGCGCGACGTGCGTCGTCAAGGTACTCGGGTACCTGCTCACTACGTGCCGCCGCTCTTGCCATTCTCCGTTCCCCCTCCTATGACTGAGGCGTTCGCAGTCGTCCGCCCGTTCCTGGGGGCAGCACAGCGCATGACAGTCTTCCAGTCCAGAGAGCCCCGTGTGCCCTCAACCTCCACCCCAACGAGCGATCTTCCAGCGCAATGTCAGCTGGGCCCCAGCAGCGTGTTCCGCCGAGGTCCATCCCTTGCGATCGGGGCAGTACCTCGACCTCATCGTCCCATAGCCACGTTGATGGGCCCTGCCCCGCGAGCAGAACGAAACCGATCGCGCGTGTCTTGTGGCGCACCCTCAAGATCTTAGCTCGTCCATTGTACACCTCGTGTCAAGCGGCCGAGCAGCCTAGAGACATTCTCTAACCCAACTTCTGCAGTTGGTTTTGAGGAGCAGGCTTCTGTGGGGCACTTCGGGATGCAGACTCAGGCATTGGCACGATGCGGGAGCCTCCCGCACCGGAGTGGGGATGGCGCCCCCTGCTGCCCGGGACACCCTGCCACTTGCTCTCATAGACGGGGAAGCGCAGGATGTAGTCTCTGCTGTGGTGACGGACCGCGGCTTCCCGGGCCTCGTCAAGGTCCCGTACCACGTCTCCCCACTTCGCCGCGTGCTCCCTCTTTGCCAGTCGAACGCAGAGATCGTGCCGCACTGAGAGAGAGAAAGCTCACGAAGATGCGTCCGGCGATCGTCACGGCTTGCCTGTGGGAGATCGGGCACGTCTCCAGTAGGTCATTCGCTCCCCTCCCGGAGAACTGCTCTACAGTGAGAGAACACTTGTACTGACGCCAACTCGACTGCCGAGCGGTCGGTGTGCGTCCCGAGTGACATGCCCCCAGCAGCAGGTCCGCTCTCGGGTCGGTCTACCAGACCTTCTGCGGGTGCCCCCGTCTTCGGTCCACTGACAAGGTTCAGCAGAAACAACCGGTCGATGCCGAGTTCGAAAGTGATCCTCTACGGGGAGCCACGCCCCATCGCCCCACCATCCGACTATCAGCATGGATTCGCTTCTGCGGAGGCAGATCAGCAGGTTA
>DYGJ01000091.1:0-2988 GCA_020724765.1 Thermotoga sp.
CCGGGACACCGGCAGTATAGAACTCCCCCGCGTGTAACGCAAGGGGATAAGGCCATTCCGCAATGGCAGAATGTTGCTGAGACGGGTGTTTTTGTTGCGCGTACCCATCCACAGTCACAGCCTCCTGTCTTCACGCTGTAGAGAACACTGCCTTCCCTTTCCAGTCTGTTGCACGGGTTGTTGCCATGGTGATTCATCCTATCGATGAAGTCATCGATACTGCTGCTATCTTCCCAGGCTTCTCTTGCAGTTCTCTTTCTAACTGAAAAGTCACATGAACAACACTCCATAACCGTTGTGCGGTCCTCTTCAGTCATTAGCCTGTCCATGCGTTCCATAGCGGCTTGGATCCATTCTGCCTTCCTGCGCGGACTGGAGTTCGACGTCAAACCATCACTTCCCTTCATTATCTCAGTTCTGACTTCATCACTAACCCTAGCTTCAAGGTTTCTATCGAGCTTTTCCAGCCAACTCATCTTCTTCACCTGGATTCTCCTTATCTGTCCAGGTTGTGCCTGGTGGTGGAAAGGTGAACTCCGCGCCTGGATTATACCGGAATTTCCTATATCAACTCTAGTTGAGTTGATTTCATCCTCTTTTGGTCTTGACTCAAATATCACCCCATTCCTATCCGCTTGTCAGAACGATTTTTGCCCTGTTCTTGCCCCCGGATAACCCATAATGAGCCTGTCGTACAGAGGGGCTGCGAGGGTGACCCGACATTTCCCATTTGGCCTCGTCTTCCTGTCCCGAAGCCTCCCTCTTCCCCCTGACAGAACCAGTGTAGCACTTCCTCGCCCCGTATGACGCGCTGGCGCTGCTCTCGACACCCCCAGAGTTCCCTTCCACGGCGCCAAGCGGTGAAGAACGGCCTGCCGAGGGACACCTCCCCATCTTGGCCGAGCTTCCGCTGCCTCTTCTCTGGGCTGAGCCTATCAACCCACGGCATGTCGACACCACAGGGGGTGCTCTCAGCCGCCCGATCCGTTGCAGGATGGCCGCAAAGAGCTGTCGGGATACCTCCACCTCAGCCAGCTGGAAGGTGACGTAACGTCCTGAGCGCACCACCTTCACTCCGATCTTGACCAGCTTCTCACGTAACGCCCTCAGCGACCAGTTCACGCCTCGTGGCAGCACCTCATGGCTTCGGCGGGCATGACCTGCATACTCCTGCGCTCTCCTGCCTCAGACGGCACAACACAGATCCCCTGTGTGTCTCCTGTCTACCGCCCCACGTACAGGTGGCGCTTGATGTCCTGTTTGGTGCTCTTCTCGAACGGCTGGTCCACGATCGTGATGCAGTCCTTGTCCCGCAACCGCTTGAACGAAGCGAAGTTCCGCTGGTTCTCGCGGATCGCTTCCCACACCCGCGCCTTGGCCAACTGGGGGCTCTCGATCCCCTGCTTCTTGAGGATCTGCCAGTTGGGGTACACCATCGCCGCGACCATCGGCTCGCCCCGGCTCGTGTCCTCGTACACGATCACTTCTTCAATCTCCGGGATCCGCGCGAACTCCCACTCCAGCTCCTCGGGATGCACCTTCTTCCCGGACTCGAGCACCACCAGGTTCTTCTTGCGGCCGGCGAGGAACAGCCGGCCCTCTACGTCGAGCTTGCCGATGTCGCCGGTGCGGAACCAGCCGTCGGGGGTGAGCACCTCGGCGGTGCGCTCGGGGTTCTGGTAGTAGCCGAGCATCACGTTCGGGCCCCAGGCGATCACCTCGCCGTACCCCTCGATATCCGGCTTGTCGAGCTTCACCTTCACGCCGGGCAGCGGCCGTCCCACGTTGCCGGGAACCGGGGTGAACGGGTCGCTCACGGTGAGCACGGGCGCGGTCTCGGTGAGGCCGTAGCCCTCGATCATCCCCAACCCGAGCCGCCGCAGGCCCGCGCCGACCTCGGCCGCGAGCGGCGCGCCGCCGGACACGAAGAACCGGAACTGGGTTCCTAAGAGCCTCTTCTTGAGCATCTTCCCCACGGCCTTGGGCAGGAACTTGTGGAGCAACCGCCGCATCGTGTTCCGCTCGATGTTCTCCAGAATACGCCGCCATAGGGAGTGGTAGAGCTTGGGCACGCCGACGAGCACGGTTCCGCCCACGCGCCGCGCGAACGCGACAAGGTTCCGGTAGTCGTCGGTGTAGGTCACGGTGGCCCCCACCCACAACGGGGCGAGCAGGGTCGTGGTGAGACCGTAGATGTGGTACCAGGATACGATCGTCACCACGCTGTCTTCGGAGCTGAACTCGGTCGCCTTGATGAACGCCTCGATGTTGGAGGTGATGTTGCGGTGGCAGAGCATCACGCCCTTCGAGTCGTCGGTGGTGCCGGAGGTGTACATGAGCACGGCGAGGTCTTCGCAGTCGGGCCGCGCATCGGGGACGGGGACCTCGCGGTCGGGCATGACATCCCACAGGGAGACCGCGCCCAGCGCCACGTCCACGGAGATGACCTCCTTAAGCGTCGGAACCTGCTGAGCGAGGGGGGTGAACTCATGGTAGCGCTGCGGCGCGCAGAACAGCAGTTTGGCCTCGCACTCGGCCATGAACCGCGCCACCTCGGTGGGCTGGAGCCCAGCGTCCATCGGCACGGCCACGGCGCCCAGGCGCTGGATGGCGAAGAACGCCACCGCCCACCCCACCGACGGCTTGGAGATCATCCCTACCCGGTCGCCGGCGCCGATCCCCTGCTCGGCCAGCCACGCGGCCAGCTTCCCCGACAGATCCCACAGCTCGCGGTACGTGGCATCCTGGAACTGGAGGATCCCTCGCCTGGACATAGGCACCCGAACTGCCACCTTCGGACCATACTGCTGCGCAGAACGCGCAAAGAACTCCGGTATGCTCATGTGACGCTTAAACCGCGTCGCCATCTGCATCCTCCTTAGCTGAACGGAAGAATCAAAGCGTGCGAGTATACCACTCGGCAGACAGAGCGGCCAATGCCCCTTCGGCTGCCGCAATCACGGCCTGGGCACGGCGACTCAGGGGATC
>DYGJ01000091.1:2998-7838 GCA_020724765.1 Thermotoga sp.
ACGCCGACGCGCACGTCGCCCGCGGCGAACAGGCCCGGCCGATCGGTGCGCATGAGGGAATCGGTTTTCACATATCCGTCCTCGGTCAGATCCACGGCGCCGCGCAGCCACTCCGTGTTCGGTTTCCACCCGATCTTGACGAACACGCCGTCCACCGAAAGCTCGCGCCGGTCTCCGCTGACCACGTCGCGCAGGAGGACGGAGTCCACCGCCTTCTCCCCCCGCACTTCGTCCACCTCGACCCCCCACAGGACCTCGATCTTGGGATCGGCGAACACCTTCTCCGCCAAGGCAGCCTTGGCGCGGACGGCACGGGGGTCGGTCTGCACTCGGTGGATGGCCATGTACACCCGGTGGCAGAGGTTGGAGAGAACGAGGGCCTCGGTGAACGCCCCGTCGCCAGCGCCCACGACGAGCACGGTCTTGTTGCGAAAGAAGAACCCGTCGCAGATCGCGCAGTAGGAGATCCCTCTCCCGACGCGCTCCTTGGCCCCTTGAGCCGGGAGCTGCTTGGGATGGGCCCCTGTCGCGGCGATCACCGTGCGGGCACGGACCGTCTTCTCCTTCTCCTGGAGTCGAACTTCCCAGCCGTTCTCGATCGGGGCGAGGCCCGTCACCGCGGCGACGTCGAACGTGGCCCCCAGCCGCTCGGCCTGAGCCCGCATCTTCTCCGCGAGGTCGAACCCCGAGACCGGCTCGACAAACCCTGGGTAGTTCTCGATGGCCGGAGTTTCGAGCATCTGCCCGCCTGGCATGGCCCTCTCCAGCACGAGCGCCTGAAGCCCGGCCCGCGGGGCGTAGATCCCCGCACTGAGCCCGGCTGGACCTCCCCCGACGATGAGCACATCCCACAGCTTGTCCATCGCGTACTCGATGATACGCTGTCAGCGTCTCGTGTCATGCTCGGCTGAATCGCCGAGCGCACTGAGATCGCCGAGACAGGCCATATCATGGCTGGGACCCGAACAAGCCCGGGAGAAAGGCAGAAAGACGGGAACCTTGAACCGCATGTAAATAGGTAGGTTTGATCTCCATAGGATGCCCTCTCCTGCTCTCCGAGTTTCCCCATCTGACCGGACTCCTCAGCGTCCTCGGCGCGCTCGGCGGTAGAGATAGGTGCGTGTTGGTCCTTCAAGTCTTCTGTCCCCCTGGGGTACGCATCTTGCCCTCCTCGCCCTGCTGGGCTACGGTGGGGCCGTGCACCCCGAAGGACACTCCCCACCAGATCGCCGGGTGACCGCGGACGCAGGCGGCCTCCTGCGCATCGAGTTCTCCTACACCCCCCGCCTGGTGGCCCTCGTGCGCGGGCTGCCCGAGCGGCAGTGGAACAACGGGGAGAAGTTCTGGACCGTGCCGGTGGAACACGTGGTCGCGACGGTTGATCTTCTCCGCCCTCACGGGTTCGCGCTCGACGCGGAGACCCTGCGCCTGTACGAAGCGCGTCGCGAGACCTCCCCCGACCACCTCACCGTGTCCCAGCTCAACCTCCAGGTGCGCGAGGCCGTGCTGAAGGCGTTCCCGGTCCCGCTGTGGGTGGTGGGGGAGGTGAGCGGGTTCAACCGCAACGCCCACAAGAAGTGGGTCGGATTCCAGCTTGTGGAGCGCAATTCCGCCGGCGAGATCGTCGCCCAGGTGGAAGCGGTCCTCTCCCCCGACGACCGGCAGAGCCTCGAGGCGAAGCTCCAGCGAGAGGGGGCCCCGTTCCGGCTGGAGGACGAGATCCAGGTCCGGCTCCTGGTAACGGTGGACCTGCGCGCGGACTGGGGCCGGTACCAGGTCGCGGTACGGGACATCGACGTCGCGTACACGCTGGGGGAGGTCGCCCGCCGCCGGGAGGAGATCCTGCGCAAGCTCACCGCCGAGGGCGTGATCGAGCGAAACCGGAGCCTCCCGTTCCCCGACCTCCCGCTGCGCGTGGGCGTTGTGACGAGCCTGGGATCGGACGCCTACCACGACGTCCTGCGCACGTTCCGCGAGTCGGGGTACGCGTTCGCGGTGACCGTGCACGGGGCACGGGTCCAGGGGCCGAGCACGGAGGCGTCGGTGTTGAACGCGCTGGACTGGTTCCGCGACCGAGCTGGGGAGTTCGACCTCGTGCTGATCTGTCGGGGAGGCGGCTCGCGCACCGACCTCGCCTGGTTCGACTCAGAGGCGCTTGGCCGGGCGGTGGCCCTGTTCCCCCTGCCCGTGGTGGTGGGGATCGGCCACGAGGAGGATCGCTGCGTGTTGGACGAAGTGGGGTGGCGCCAGAAGACGCCCACCGCCGCCGCCCAGTCCGTGGTGGAGACCGTGAGGAAGGCCCTCCTCCGCACCGAGGATGCCGCGAGAGCGATCCTCTCTCAGGTCAGGGTACGGGTTGAGGAAGCAGGCGAGGCCCACCGCCAGCGAGCACGGCGACTGGCCCGTGCGATCGGGGTTCGCGTGGGGGAGGAGGCCCGCGAGCTTCTCCACCGGACGCGGCGCCTCCGCCGTGGGGTGCGGGGCCGCCTGCAGATCGCACGCCAGGAGGCCGCTCGGTTTCACCTCGCCCTCCAGCGGTCCACGGACGCGCTCCTCGGGCGGACGGACGCCCGCCTCGCCGATGTGACCAGCCGGCTGTCCCGCGGGGCGCGGCGGGATCTCGCCGCGGCCCGCCAGCACGTTTCCCAGACCGCCCTCCTCGTGCCAACGCGGTCAAAGCGGCAGGTGGCCCAGGCCCTGGAGCGGCTGGAGGGCCGGGCCAAGCGCCTCCACGCTCTCGACCCGCAACGGGTTGTGGAGCGGGGGTACGCGATCGTGCGCCTGGCGGAGGGGGCGGTGGTCACGGACGCTGCTCAGGCTCCGCCGAAGACTCTGTTCCGGGTTCAGCTCAAACGAGGGGTGCTCCGCGCCCGCTCGGAGGGAGAAGAGAGGTGAGTGACGCGATGGCCAAGGAGAAGGCAACCCACAAGGATCGCTCCTACACGGAGGCAGTGGCCCGGTTGGATGAGATCCTCGGCCAGATCGAGGAAGGAGAGGTGGACATCGATGCCCTGTCTGGCCTCGTGGCCGAGGCCGCAGAGCTGGTGACCCTGTGTCGGCGGAAGATCGCGGCCGCCGAGATGCAGGTGATGGAGATCACGGAGCGATTGGAGCGCGAGGCAACGGAGTCGGCCAAGGACGAGGCACCGCCCGACGAACCCCCGTTCTAAGGGACCGCGGGGACCGTGGTCCGTAGGCCGTGATCCGTTCTCCGTGGACCAAAGAGAGCTTTGACGGACAACGGATGACGGCTCACGGGCCGCGGTTCACGGAACCCTGAGGACCCGCACCAGGTTCGTCGTCCTTGGCTCGTGGAACGGGAACCCGGCGGTGAACACCACGCGGTCACCACGGGCCACCACTCCTGCGCCCCGTGTCGCAGCGAGGGCCGTGGCGATGAGCTCCTCTCCATCCCGGGCCGAGGAGATCTCCAGGGGGACGACCCCCCACACGAGCCCCAACCGCCGCGCCACGTCGCTGTGAGGCGTGGCGGCCACAACGGGCACACAGGGGCGATGGGCAGCGACGAGGCGCGCCGTCCACCCCGACGTGGTGGCGCACACGATCGCCTGAGCCCCGACCTCGGCTGCGACGCGCCCGGCCGCGCTGGCGATCGCCGCTGACACCTCCCCCACGAGCTCGCGCCCCAGCCCCGAGACGCGGATCGAAACTTCGCCTCCTTCCGCCGCCCGCGCCGCCTGCGCCATCGCCCGCACCGCATCCACGGGGTGCTTCCCCGCCGCGGTTTCCTCAGAGAGCATCACCGCGTCGGCTCCATCCCACACCGCGTTGGCCACGTCGGCAACCTCGGCCCGGGTCGGGACCGGGGAGTCCACCATCGAGCGCAGCATCTGGGTGGCCACGATCACCGGCTTGGCTTGGGTGTTGCACAGGGCCACGAGCCGTTTCTGCACCTGAGGAACCTGGTAGAGGTCGATCTCGACCCCGAGGTCGCCGCGAGCGACCATCGCCCCATCGGAGACGGCGAGGATCTCCGCCATCCGCCGCACCGATTCGGCCAGCTCGACCTTCGCCAGCACCCACGGCTTCTGCCCGGCAAGTCTCCGTGCCTCAGCAACATCTTCGGGACACTGGACAAACGACAGGGCCACGCAGTCGAACCCCATCTCCTGGACCCGGGACAGGGATTCCCGGTCGAACGGGGTGAGGGCGGGAAGGGACAGGGCGACCCCGGGGACGTTGACCCCCTTGCCGCCCTGGAGAACGCCGCCGCGGATCACCCGGCACCTCACGCCGCCGTTGGATGGACCGAGCACGGATAGCTCAAGCGTCCCATCGGCAAGGAGGATCTGCACGCCGCGGGGAAGGGAGCCCACGGCCTCGGGATGGGTCACGGGAATGCCCCCCTCGCCCACGACGACCTCGTCACCCCCACGGAGGTGGATGGGCTCCGCAAGCCCTTGCACCCGCACCTTGGGGCCGCGTGTGTCGAGGAGAAGCGTCACCTCGCGACCAGCCGCAGTTGCCGCCCCCCGGGCCAACCGCGCCAGGGCCGCGTGGTCGTCGTGGTCGCCGTACGAGGTGTTGACGCGCAGCACGTCCACCCCAGCGGCGATCATATTCGCCAGGGTCTCTTCCTTCTCTGAGCTGGGGCCGACTGTGGCCACGATCTTCGTCCGCTTCATGTGTGAAACCAGCTTAGCACGGGCCGTAGGCTCAAACCAGTTGATGCGGACCGGCGAACCGGTTATCTTTGTGGCGATGAGCCCAACCTTTGGGCGTGAGCACCGCCTCCGCCAGCGGCGGGATGTCGCCCGGGTGTTTCAGCACGGTCAACGTCTGGAAGCTCCGCTGTTCTCGTTCCGGATCCTGCGCAAGG
>DYGJ01000092.1 GCA_020724765.1 Thermotoga sp.
GTAAGCGAGTGGGAGATTGAAGGGCATCGAGGCGGCTTGAAGGCTCTCGGCGTCGGCGGTCAGATAACTGGCTTCGGCGCAGACCTGCTAATCATAGACGACCCGCACAAGGACAGACAGGAAGCCGACTCGCAGCATATGCGCGACCAGATATGGGACTGGTACATCTCTGCCGGTCATACGCGCCTCTCGAAGGACGGCGTGGTGCTTGTCATCTCTACGAGGTGGCATGAGGACGACTTTGTAGGGAGGCTGCTGCGGCAGTCCCCGGAGGAATGGACGGTTCTCTCGATTCCCGCCATCTCGGAGGGCGAGGGTGACGTGCTCGGTAGACCGAAGGGCGAGGCGTTGTGGCCGGAGTTCTTCCCTGTCGAGAAACTGGAGAAGCAGCGGAACCTCGACGAGCGGGAATGGAACGCGCTCTACCAGCAGCGTCCGACTCCGCCGGAAGGTGGACTTATCAAGCGGCATTGGCTCAAAGTCATGCCGTCTGCTCCATTGCTGAAGCGGTGGTGTCGGTTCTGGGACTTGGCGGCTTCCACCAAAACGCACGGCGACTACACGGTAGGGGCGAAGGTCGGTACGGATGAGCAGGGGAACCTTATCATCGCCGACATTGTTAGGTTCAAGGAGGAATGGCCGGAGGCGCGGCGTCGCATCCTCGAATGCGTTCGGAAGGACGGCCCCAATACGTGGGTAGGGGTGGAGAAGGCGGGGATGCAACTCATTGCGATTCAGGACTTGCGGAACAACGACGAGTTCTTGCGTGTTCCGTTGATTGAGGTTCGCCCTGACACGGACAAGTATTCACGTGCTGTCGCGTGGGCGGCACGTGCGGCAGAGGGCAGGGTGTTCCTGGTGGACGGTGCCTGGGTAGGGCAGTTCATTGACGAATGCCTGGTGTTCCCGTTTGGGGAGCACGACGACCAGGTAGACGCCATATCGGGTGCCGTCCGCGTTTTGTGGCGTTCCGCGCATGGCAGGGCGTCGTTCCTGTCAGACTACGACATGATTCACAATCCCAACAGTTGGGAATACTTCAAGACTCTTGGAGGTCTAAATGAACATCAAGACTAAACGGAAGAATCAGGACTATACCAATCCGATTCGCAAGCCCGTAGAGAAGGGTAGGGCGTGGTGGCAGGACAAGATGGAGCAGTTGGAGCAGGAGAATGCTCGGCTCCGCGCGCTTGTCGGAGAGTCGGATACGGAGACGTTCGAGGAGGTTCCGGCGTTTCTACTGTTCCAGGCTCGCGTGTTTGCGCAGCGGCTTGGGAATGTGCGTGGTTCGCAGGTGTTCCGCAGTATCCGCGATAAGCACGGGAATCTGTGGACGTGCGGCGAGAAGTCGGACTACACGGACGAGAAGGGCGTCTATCATCCGGCGGTGATTCGCATCGTGAAGGAACCGCAAGTGATGAAGTTTGACGCCTACCGAGCGGAGCATGGGCGGTTGATTCAGAAGGCGTCGGCGTTGGAGCGCAGGTTGCGCGCGTTGAAGTCGTCTATCGAACTGAACACCCTATCGGACGAGGACAAGGAATCGGTGAAGCAGGCGGTAGACGAACTGAAGCAGATGCAGAACCGAATCGCGTTCATCGAGAAGGAGCAGGCTGCCCGGAAGGAGGAGGTCTGGGAGTTCCCCCTGAAAGAACGGTTGTTCGCCAACATTGTGAAGGACTCGCATGGGAATCATCAAGAATGACAGTCGGGAAACCGAGGCGAAGGGAGACGTGGGTTCCGCGCTCGACCACAAGCGGTATCTGGAATCCCGCTCCGAGGAAATCCTTGACGGTCGTCTCTCCATTGAGGAAAGGGGGCCGAAGGAGTTTCGCCCCCAGTTGCCAGACGATATGCGTTCTACCTTTGTAACGGTGAACACGTCGCATCACGGGAAAGGGTGCGATTGCTGGTGGTGCCTAAAACATGGCGAAACTCGGTAGGGCTGACATTGTAGACCTCCTGAAATCGAGTTACGACCCGGACTACTACGGGTCGTTGTTCTCGCAGATGCGCTACGCGTTCGGCGAGCCGTGGGAGCGTGTCGGCGGGGGGAAGGCGCTATCGGGCGATACGTCGTTCCCGTACTTCCCGGACATCACACTTCAGAATCTTGAGGTTGGGCAGTCGCGGCGGATTGTGAACTCGCAGTTCATCGGTCTCTCCCGCGTCATGTATAACCAGCCGAAGCCACAGTTCCCGCACCTTCCGCCGATGGATGCAGAAGCAAGGACGGGATACTTTCTCGCGCGCTGGAAAGAGGGTTGGGCGATGGAGGAAGAGGCGGCATTCATGGACGGGGACGGCGTTGGGCGCGGCTTCCTGCAACTCGGATTGAAGACAGGGAGTAGCGGGTTGCAGAAGGTTACGTGTCGCTACTCTCCGACGCTTCTGACGATGGGGGACAGGCACGAGCGGCATCCCGACAAGTGGGAATACATCTGCTTCGTGAGGTACATTCGCGCCGAGCAAGCCAAGAATATGTGGGGCAGCAAGGCAGACCCGTACATCCGCGAGGTGTACGACGGGATGGTAGCGAACCCTTACAAGGCGATGCGGGTATTCGACTTCTACTCGCTGGGGGTTGCCGGTAAGGAACCGACTCACGCGATTATCCCGGCGGAGTTTGACGAGAAGCCTTTCGTATACGAGAGAAACGATTTTGAGACGCTTCCCTTCTCGTTCTATACGCACGTGTTCGCGCCTGGGATGCAGAACCCCATCGGCAGGATTATCTTGCAGATGGCGACCCAAGAGGCGCTGAACGAGATTGAGGAGTATATGCGGGACGTTGTCCAGAAGGGCAAGCCCGTGGACATCGCCCCCGTCGAGGAGTTGGACGAGGAGGATGTCAAACAGTTCCGTTCAGGAAAGTTCACACGCCTGATAAAGCGGACGAGTACCGGTTCACAGGCTACGCCCTGGGAGCGTATCCCGCCGCAGGAGATTTCACAATCCACTCTTGCATACTTGGGCCTGCTCGAACGGCAGTTTTCAGCCGATTCAGGTGTTACCGACCTTGACCGGGGTCAGTTCTCTGGTGGAAGGAAGACGGCTACAGAGGTTGTGCGGATAGACCAGCGTTCGCAGGTGCAGGGCGCGTGGTCGGTCAGGCAGGCTGTAGCGTTCCGCGAGAGGACGATAACGAAGGCGATTGAGATTGGAGCGCGGTTCGACCGAGACCCAGTTATGATTCCCTTCTTTGGGGCGCAGATACTTGTCAATGACCCGTCTGACCCCAATACGTTCGTTGATGAATGGCTCTCTACGCCCTCTATCGTGAAGATTGAGGAAGACTCGCTGACGTTCGAAGACGTGAAGGCGAAACGTAGAGAGATGATGATTGACATGCAGGCTCTTGCGCCGTTCGTAGGCGTGGTGTTCAACCCGCGTTGGTGGGGCGAGAAGGTTCTTGAGGCGATGGGCGAGAAGGATGTAAACCGCGCCCTGCTCGTGCCTGACACGACCCAGCAGGCACCGATGCAAATCAATCCAGCGTCTCCGCCTAATACGAGCGGGCAACCCGCGCTCCCTGCATCTGCTGGCTTTTGAGAGTAGCGTTCCTTGACCCTGCGGCACTCAAGCCGTACACCGGAGAGACACTCCGCATGACCGGGCTTGGCGGCACGGAGGCGACGGTTGTTCGCATTGCTGAAGCCCTGGTACGGAAGGGGTGGAGTGTCGAGGTGTCGCAGGCAGCAAGGGATGAGGTAGAGACAGTCTCCGGCGTCGAGTATACGCCGTTCCATACAATTGACGGGCTGAAGGTCATTGTCCGGGAACCGCTCGCGCTAAAGGATTACCCGGACGCAATGCTTTGGCTCCACGACCACGCCTGGGAGGGGGTGGAGTGCCGGATATGGAAGGAACAGGACATTATCAAGGACGTGAATCCCCTTCTGATAGGGGTGTCCGGGTTCCACGAGCAAGCCATCCTCTCCATCCTCCCGTGGGCGCGAGTAACGTTCATCTACAATCCGATTGACGACGAACTCCAACCGGATGACACTCCGGTAGACGTGAAGAAGTTGTTCTTCCCTTCTGCTCCCTGCAAGGGGCTGGATAAGACGCTCCAAGCGTTCGAGGCGTTGGAGAAGGTGGATAGCACGTTCCGCTTACTGGTGGCGAATCCGGGCTACTTCCGTGCCGAGGCGGGCTTGTTCTACAAGCGGAAGCGAGTCCATTACATCGGCTCGATACCGCATCATCAGGTCATTCGGCATATGCGTTCCTCGCTCTGCGTGTTCGCAATCAACAACGTGTTCCCGGAGACGTTCGGGCTGGTGTACGCGGAGGCGAACGCGGTAGGGACGCCGTGCTTAGGGTTGGATTGGGGTGCTGTTGGAGAAGTGATAGGCACCGACCAGTTGCTTCCACCTGATGTCAGGTCAACGGAGATAGTAGACCGAGTGATGGAGTGGAAGCGCAGCCGCCCAGACGTGCGGCTCAAAGACGATTTTAGGTGCTCTCGCATCGTTGAGAGGTGGGAGCACCTACTTGGCGACAACGCCAACCGAGGCTACCAAGCCTAAAGGAGAAGCAATGAGTATAGACCCTGAAACGATTGACGTTCACCAGATTAGTGAACTGATGTCTCAGGAACCCCCAGCGGCGACAGCGCCGGATGAGGAGACCGCAGAGGCTTCCGAGACCGCACAAGAGGAATCGGAACCGTCCAGCGAGGTGACAGAGGACACCCCTGAAGCCGAAGCAAAGACGGACGAGTCGGATGACGGCGGCGATATAGAGTTCGACCCCGATGCCGTCCTGCGGGAGATGGGATTCCCCGACCTGCCCGAAGACTTGCAGACGCCGGAAATCAAGCGCCGAATCGCTGAACAGCAGCAAGGCGTGATGAAGTTGGTGGACAAACACCGACAGGCTCTAACGGAAATCGAACAGTCGAAGGAAGCCATCGAGTCTGTAGTGGGAAAACTACAGGCTTACAGCGACTTTGTGGATGCTCTTGCGAACAAGGCGACTGCGCGTACCGCGTGGCTCGAACTTGGGAAGCAGTTGGAGCGCGAGCACGGCATCACGCTCACGGATGACTACTATGTCGAGAGTGAGTCGGAGACGCCTGCGGAAGACCCGTCCAAGTCAGCCCTCGACGCTTTCGAGAAGAAGTACGGTTCCATTCTGAGCGAACTTGCAGAAGACAAGCAGCGGCAGAAGCAGGAAGCGGCTATCGAACAGAGAGTGAACGAGGTTGCCCCGAAGGTCATTGGATTCCTCGCAAAGATGGAGTCCGGCTGGGGGGTTACGAAGGATATGGTCAGGCAAGCAGCGAAGGAAATGCCTTCTCTGTTCGAGGACGACCCGGTGAAGGCTGTCAAGGCAACCTTCCCAGACGAACTCGCCAACCACAAAGCATCAGTAGTCGCAAAGAAGGTTGAGAAGAAGGGGCCGGAGATGCTCGATTCTCAAACGTCGCGTGGGCAGGTTCTCCCTGATGGATTCAAGGATAAAGACCCTGCTGACCTCACGGCGGAGGAAATCTGGCAACTCTCCCAGGCACTCAATCGGTAAACGCCGCCACTCATCAAACTACAACATAAGGAGGTAGCCGAATGGCTATTTGGGCTGGTTCGACCATCAACTCGAACGAAACTGCCAACCTTATCAATCAACTTTGGAACACGAAGGCGATTGCTATGGTTCGGCGCAAGAACGGCCTCCTCTACGAACTGCTGGGTAAGGCGGAACCGGGGGCAACCCCCCTTGACGTGAACTGGCAGCGAACGAGGAAGGTCTCTGGTATCAATGTGCAGTTCAACCTCATGGGTGGGTTGAAGACGATTGAGACGGTTGGCGACGGCGAGGGAGCCGGGAACGAAACGTCTACTTGGGGTGGTACGGTAATCCCGTCTACCATCTTCGGTGGCGTTACGCTTCCGCTGGTTCACTACGCGGACGCTGAATACTTCCCGTCGTCTGAACTCGACCGCTATCAGGGCGACGAACTGCGAACCCGCGACTGGATTGCCCAGAAGATGGAATACCTGATGCTCTCTTGGGAGAACACCTTCGGGAACTCCCTTGCCACGAACACACAGCAGGTTCCGACGCGAACCCAGGTCTGTCCGTGGAGGCACCAGATTTCTTCTGGCAACACCACTCACGGAGGCGAGACCGTGTATCGAACCTACGGCTTGGACAGGTTCGACAACGGCAACGCCGACTTCCGAGGCAACGTAGCAACCCAGGTTGGCGACCTCACGCTCAAGAAGATTCGAGACCAGAAACTCGAATGCATCGAGCGTGGAGGCATGGCAACGCTTGGGCTGTGCGAGAACGCCGTCTACTCCAAAGTGCTACAGGAGATTGAGGCGTACACGACTGTCAACTACGATGAGATGTGGAGCAAGTTTGGAGGTGAATACGCGAACTTCGCGGGCACCCGGTTTGTCCTTGAGACGCGCATGGCGTCGGGTGAACTGGGCTTACTTGACCCCAACTCCTTCGTGTTCTGGCACAACATGAAGAACTTCACTCGTAATGGCATCGTGCAGGACGTGAACAGGCGGTCAACCCACGTACTTGTCTACGAGTATTGGGTGGCGTTATTCTGTAACAAGCCAAACAGCAACGCGGTGCTCACAGGTATAAACACGTAGAGATAGTGACAAACCAGTGTGGTGCATGGCAACATCAACCACATGGCTCACGTATCCACCTGTCTGATTGACAAACGACACGGGGGCGGCACTCCCGCCCCCAAACACTTTCAGGATTACTTTGTATCATGGCAAGAACTGTTGTTGGCACTCAAAGCATCACAGCGGCTACGCTGGACACCAACCCTGGGAACAACGGAGTCCCCTTGACGGTGCCGGGCATTGCCGGTGCTGTTCGCATTTACGTCATCGAGGCTACGCAGGGTTCAGGGAACCGGCTATTCGTTACGGAGGACGGCACGGAGCCGCTTGCGACGAATGGAGGCGTGTTACCGACTGGATTCTACGACTTCGAGGGCGACATATCCCGGCTGCGGTTCAAGAATGAGACCACATCCGGCTGTCGTCTGTACGCCGTCTACTACGACCACCTATAACATATGACGCTTTCTGACCTCCGTACCCTCATGTCCAAGTATGAACTCATGCTGGACAACTACGAGGGTGCAGCCACAGACGCCGAGAGGAACGCTCAAATCAACTGGGCGTACCGGAACATCTGCAAGCGCGTCCACATCCTCGACCCGCGAGTTACGCTGACTCTCACGGCGGATACGCGGTTCTATGCTTTGCGGAATACGGCGGTTGTCTCTAAGCGTGTCGTGAAGGTTCACAAGGTCATCATTGACGGCAACCCCCTTCGGGACTACAAGGGGCAGTACGGTTTGTGGAACATGATTCAGTTGGAGGCGGAGGCTCCCGATTGGCGCACGGCTGCATCGGGGACTCCGCGCATTGCTGTCCAATACAAGTCGGACGGCTTGCTACTTCACCCTGCGCCGGATGCGGTTGGCTCGAACAACTTCATCGAGGGGACTGTTCTCCCTGCTGACCTCTCCGCTAGTACGGATGAGCCGGACTTGCCGGTGGAGATGCACGAGGCGATTGCGCTCGATGCGGTCATCAAGGCCGCTGCGCCATCGCTTGCCGACCAGGAACAACTCATGCCTTTGCAGGCTACGAGGGCGATTTACGAGCCGATGATTCAGGAGTTGGAGAACGAGAACAAGCGCGCCATTCTCGGCAACTTCCAAGATTGGGGTAGCGACTATCCGCGCTGGATAAAACTATGATACGCCGCGCCCTACAGACGTTCCTGGGGCGC
>DYGJ01000093.1 GCA_020724765.1 Thermotoga sp.
CCTGATGAGCACGTTCGACGAGATCTACGTGCTGGATCTCCACGGGAATTCCCTCAAGAGGGAGACCTGCCCCGATGGTTCTCCCGATCAGAACGTGTTCGATATCCGCCCAGGCGTCGCCATCGTCTTCCTGATCAAACGTCGCACCGGGGGCTCGTCCCGACGGTCTTCCCGACTACAGCATGCCGACCTCTGGGGCCGGCGGGAAGAGAAGTACGCCTCGCTTCAAGAGCACGACTGGAAGACGACCCACTGGCGCGAGATCCGGCCTGCGTCGGAGTTATACCTGTTCACGCCACGGGACGCGGCGCTGTTCGATCGGTACAGCCACCTCATCAAGGTAACCGACATCTTCCCGGTCAACTCCGTGGGCGTCGTCACGGCTCGGGATGCTCTCACCGTCCACTGGTCCCCAGAGGACGTGTGGAGAACGGCGACGGCTTTCTCGCGAATGGAACCCGAGTTGGCGCGCGAAGCCTACCAACTCGGGAAGGATGTTCAGTCGTGGAAGGTCGCGTGGGCGCAGGCGGATCTGGTCGAATCGGGCCCAACGCGCGATCGAATTGTGCCCATCCTGTACCGACCTTTCGATGTTCGCTACACGTATTACACAGGTCGATCGAATGGTTTCCTTTCCAGACCTCTGTTCTCGGTTATGCGTCATATGCTGTCCGGAGGCAACATCGCGCTTGTCACGTCCCGACTGACGAAGGGAGAGGACTTCAGGCATGCGCAGGTCATCCGACACATCAGCGAGAAGATCTGCATGTCGCCCAGGACATCAAACAACGGTTTCGTCTTCCCACTCTATCTTTTTCCAGATGGTGACCGACGCAGTTTGCTCACCGGCCACGAGCCACCAGAACGCCGGCCGAACCTGAACCCAGATCTCGTCGCCGCTCTGGCCAAGGCTCATCGGCGGGAGCCCGCTCCGGAGGAGATCTTCCATTACGTGTACGCGGTCCTGTACGCCCCGACCTACCGAGAGAAGTACGCCGAGTTCCTGCGGCTCGACTTCCCGCGGATCCCGTTCACCTCCGATCCCGAGCTGTTCAAGAAGATGGCCGAGCTGGGCGAGCGGCTGACGGAGCTGCATCTCCTCCGGTCAGCCGAGCTCGATCCGCCGCTGGCCCGGTTCCAGGGCGGGGGCGACGGCAAGGTGATCATCTCCGGCAAGAAGGGCCTCCGCTACGATGCCGAGCGGGAGCGCGTGTACATCAACCCGACCCAGTACTTCGCGCCCGTGCCGCCCGAGGTGTGGGCGTACCCCATCGGCGGGTACCAGGTGTGCCACAAGTGGCTCAAGGACCGCAAGGATCGCACCCTCACCCTCGACGACATCCGCACCTACTGCCGCATCACCACCGCCCTCTCCAAGACCATCGAGATTCAGTCCGCCATCGATGATCACTATCCGGGAGTCGAGGAGGTGTCTCTTGACGCACACCTTTGATGGCGAAGTCGCTGTCATGTGTCGTGCTCAATCAGCGCTGCTGACGTCTTGGAAGGGACCCGTTGGAACATGGTCTGGCGCAGTTACAGGACGTAATCGGATTCGAGAGTCTTGGCGATCGTGCGGAGGGGCTCCCAGATATGTGTGAGTGGAGGGGGCAGTTCGATCTGTCTTACCAGTGTAGGTTACCACCTCTTCCTGGCAGCAACCTCTGCATCTTTCATCACCGTGGCGACAAGGATCCAGCTGAGTTCGCGGAAAGCCTAAGACAGCAGGAAGTAAGAGAGGCAGAGGACAGCAACCCGCCCTACGACTACACCGGCTACGTCTTCCCGGTCGATGTTGAGATAAGCGGTAGAGACGAGCTCTTCACCGAGGCACTAGTGCGTATCTGTCCTCATCCATCTGGGATGAAGTTCGATGAGGCCGTCTTCCGTTATCCGGTTAGTAGCGCCGCGCGGACGTGCATTGTGGGCGGTGTGTCGTTCAGGGGAACCGTTTTCGAGGATGTGGCCTTTTTCGAGGGTACGGAGTTCCGTTACTTGGCGGAGTTTGAGCAGGCTCGTTTTGAGAAGCATGCTCTTTTCGCAAGAACTCGCTTCGCCCCCAAGTGCCATGCACCATTCACTGAGGCGGTGTTCGCAGACGAAGCTGATTTCCGGAACGCCGTGTTTGGGAACGTCGCGGAGTTTGTGTCGGCACGGTTTGAAGGAGAGACCCACTTCCGTGCATCGGAGTTCCACGCAGCCGCTGAGTTCATGGATGTAAGATTCTCCTGTGTCGCGAACTTCAGGAATGCAGTCTTCAACTGCGATGTGAACTTCTTCAGAGCGATCTTCGGACAGGGGGCGACCTTCCTTGACGCACGATTCGGGGGCGGGGTTTTCTTTCGCGGAGCGCAACTCAACCACGGCGCTTGTTTCCGCTCGGTGCGGTTTGCAGCGAAGGTCGAGTTCGCGGGTGCAGTCCTTCGTGGGGATATGGATTTTGGGGAGTGCACTTTTGGGGATGACGCGATCTTCAAGAACGCCCGGTTCCTCGCACATCCTAACGAGCCTGCTGGCGGGGAAGGAGATATCCGAAGGTCCGCTAGCTTCTGCCGAAGTGAGTTCGAAGAGACAGCGGATTTCGAGGGCGTTCATTCGGAAGTCGATATGGCGTTCAGCAGGGTTACCTTTCACCACGCGCTAGTGCTCTCTGGTGCAAAGCTCCAGCGCAAGTGTGAGTTCGATCTCTGTACGGCAGGGGCTCTTCGCCTTGGGCAAGGGAAGCCTACTATCAGGTGGAATTGGGGAACGTTGCGCTCATTGGCAGGCCGAGGCGGCCTGGAGATTGGCGATCTACCTTCGGCAGCCGCGTTCTGGCGATTCGCCCGCGAGACCTACCAGAAGGAAGGAGACAGAGAGAGAGCTGATGCTGCGCACTACCTCGAGCGCATGACCAGCATCTCCCCCTGGACCACTCCTTGGAGCTGGACCACTCCTTGGAGAGAGGGGAGTAGGTCCGAGCGCTTATGGGCAACCGTAATCTGGCTCGGCGACTGTCTGTTGCTCAGGTGGACAATGGCCTATGGCGCGAGCATGCCGCGGCTGATCTTCCTCTGGCTGGCAGCCGTAGCGTTCCTGCTGGCCGTTCCGATGTGTGGCCATGTGGCCTCCGCAATCCTCGGGCTAGTCGTGGCTCTAACCAGCGTGGTGATAGCCCGCAAGTTCATGCGCTGAATCGCCGGGGCAGGTTCTGCATTGCCACATGATCCGCCGGTCGCTGCGCCAAGCAGGTGACGGCCCTCAGGGCAGCCGCCCATAGAAGCAGCGCACGAATCCTCCTCGGTAGCCCGATGAGGCACCACAAGACGTTGGGCGAGAACCCGATGGACGAAGGTTCGCATGTTTGCTAACATCCGCCCGTGCGGTACCGGCTCGAGTACTTCAACCGGCGAGGGCTCAGAGAGGTTGAGTCTTGGCCGGTGGGCGTTTTGGCAAGCTACGCGCGACTGGTCGAGCTGCTGATGGAGTTCGGCCCTCAGCTGGGAATGCCACACTCCCGTGCACTGGGGTCGGGGTTGTTTGAGCTTAGCCCGCGAGGGCATGAAGGAGGTGCTGCGCGATGGATAAGCACGATTACCGGCCCATCCGCCACGACCACACGGAGTTCCTCAAGAGGGCGTCTGAGCGGGAAGGATTCACGGAAGCCTACGATGCCTCGGAGGACCAGTACCAGCTCGCCCGGAAGCTCCTGGCCGCCCGAACCCGTGCGGGCGTCACCCAACAGGAGGTCGCAGCAGCAATGGGCACCACCAAGAGCGCGGTGTCTCGCCTGGAAAGCCCAGGCAAGCACTCCCCCTCGGTCAAGACCCTCATCAAGTACGCCAGAGCTGTGGGCTGCGACATCGAGATCGGTCTTGTTCCGAGACCTCCGAAGAAGAACAGCCCGGGGTCAGATCTTGAATTGCCACATTTGGGGAGCGAGCCCGGTCGTCGGGTTGATGCGTCCTAGTTGCGGACGACGTTCTCCCCTGCGTTACCCAGTGGTCAGCCGAGCCGCTTGTCCCTACCTTACACAGCGCGAGTAGGGCCTGGCCCTGATGATACGACCCTCGACGCGGCGGATATACCCGCGCACGCGCTGGGGTCTGCAACGCCGATTCCTTGCCACTTTCGGTCACCTCCTTCTGCAGTTCATCGGTTCCGGCACCTGAGGGCGGACAGCGACCCATTCACAGTGCTACTCTCCATTCCATATGGGCCGCCCTCCAGCAACGTACTCCGCCAGCCGTCCATGAGGTGCTCGCGGCCAGCTGTACTGCATCTCGCGAAAGAGGACCTCGCCAGCGTCGAGGGCGAGGTGCCCTTCCCGGACGCCGCGCACAATCAAGTCCAGTGTCCCGAAGGTGTGGATTCCTTGTTGCAGGGCGAACGCACGAGCGGGCCGATCGTCTAGCACAACTGCCCACGTACGCCCACGACAGATGCAAACCGCAAGAGCTGCGGCCTCGCCAGGATGGATGCCTTGCTGGTCCTGCTCCAATTCGATGGCCAGGTCACGCTCCACGCCGTAGAGGTGAACGACGCAGAACGGGTCCTCATCGAAGCAGTGCGTGGAGTTCTGAAAGGCAGCGAGCATTCTCACGTCCGTTGGATGGTGCCGCGAGATGGGTGTGCTCCTGAGCCTACCTTCCGCAGCTGTCACCGTCTGTTTCCACTCGCGATGGACTTCTGCAGGGACCCAGATCGGAGTGCCAAGGAGGATCTGCAGTAGCCTCACCGACCCGGTGGCAGTGAAGTTGAGGAGAGGCCGCGTGTCGAGGACCCAGTGCTGGGGTTCGTCCGTTATCACGTCTTCTTGCGCTGAGTTGTCGCTGGTCACGGTAGTATCTCACCTCCGCTACATGGGGACCTCTTCCTTCTGCTGCGCGGCCACGGTTGCCTCGACGCGGCGCACGTACTCGTTCAGGGAGTAGCGGTCGGTATCGAGCAGTTGAGCCACCTTCCCTTCGCCGATCTCCCCCGCTTCCCACGCACCGAACACGAGCTCCAGGTACTCGCGCGGATAGCGCTCGTAGAATGGGACTTCGGGTACCTCCCCAACTTCGGTTGGATCCACCTTGTAGCCGAGGCGCGCCGCTATGCTGACTGGAGGAACCGCGCTCAGACGCTGGAACTGATCTTCCTGGATGATCCGCAGTTTCCTCAGGCGCACGAGCATGGCCTTGTAGCTGACGCCAAAGACCCGGTGGAGTGAGACGATCTGGGCGACGCCGAGCTCACCGCGGGGTTGGAGACGCGCCAACGTCTTCTTCACTTCGGCCTCCGGCATGAGGAACTCCGCCGCGAATGCGTCGGCCTGTCTTTCGAGTGGAGTACGCTCTGCGGTCCGACTGATCACGACCTGTTGGTCTCGATGCAGCCAGACATGCCCAAGCTCGTGGGCCAAGGTGAAGAGCTGTCGCCAACGGAGCTGAGAGGCGTTGACCAGCAGGATCGGACCCAGACGCGGATGATTGAGGGTCAACCCAGAGATGCCGTCGCGGTCGAGGGGCCAGAGGAAGACCGGGATCCCTTGCTCTTCAAGCTGTTTCCGGAGTGAGTCCGATTCCCAGTTCACAGGCTTGTGCCCACCCGTCAGCCAAGCACTCGCGTCATTGGCCGCGCCCTCGAGCACGTACTGCGGGACTGAGGCCCGAGTCGGGTTGGGGATCTCGGGGAGGCCGGGCTTGGGACGCCCGACCTTCTCCGCCAGTTGGGCGAACCGCTCAACCACCTGCCAGAATGTGGCCAGCTCCTTCCGATCGCCTGCAGATATGCCGTCCTCGCTGACATTCCGGAACAGGGCCTCGCGCACAACGGTGGCAGCTCGGGGCTCAGGACTTGGTCCCAGCAGCTCCCACGGGGCGATGCCGAAAAGGCTGGCGAGATCGCGGAGAAGCAGGCTATCCACGCGGCGCCTGCCGCCTTCGATCTCGGCGATTGTGGATCGGCTCTTCCCCAGCAGTTCTGCCACCTCCGTCTGCGTGTAGCCGGCGAGTTCCCGGGCACGCTTGATCCGCTCACCCAAGTTGCCGCCATCCGCCGCCCGCATCGCTGCCTCCTTGGTCTCCATTACGCTACATGCCACCGCTTCATACTCAGAAGTGTAGCGCTAAGAGGTCAATTCGTCAAGCCGTGACTTCTGATGCGCGAGCCCGCCGTTGCATAAGCCAGACAGGCGGGAGGCCCAGCTGACTCTCCCTCTTTGGGTGGCACCGTTATCCTTGCGCTCGCCGGTCTAGGAACCCGCGCTCCCCGACGCCCAGACGGGTAAGATGTGGATCTGCAGGAGCGAGTTATGAAAGCAGTCTACGATCCACGGACCGACACGCACACGCTGGAGCTGAAGCCTGGGCCTGTCGCCGAGAGCGACGAGGGCAAGCCGGGTGTCGTTCTCGACTACGATGAGGCGGGCAACCTTGTCGGCATCGAGATCCTCGACGCCTCGAAGCGTGTCGCCGGAGTCCGCACCATGAAGTTCCTGCCCGCCGGCTGAGGGTCAGCCTGAGAGGACGGAGACAGGCTATCGCGGATTGGCTTCGATCCACTTCTCCACAGCGGTGGTGAAGTCGTTGAACGGCGGATCCTCATGGTCAAGGCGCAGCGCATCGCAGATGACAGGAAGCGCCTCGGTGAACTCGACGGACCTCGCAGCCATATGCTTGCCGCTTGGGTACCTCACCTTGGTTCGCTCGCCACTGAGCCAGTTTCGCACGCGGATGATCGCTGTGGCGGGATCGCCATCGTGGGCCTGCGGGTCCTGCCCGCTGATGTCCGAGCAGAACTGCTGGAAGCGGAAACGGTCACGGTCGAGAATCAAACAGGATTTCTTCTTCTGTCTGGCCGATCCGAACCGGCGTGCGCCCAGGAAGATGCCCAGCTCAAGGGGCATGTTGAACCTGGGATACCCGCTCTCGGGATCAAGCTCGGTCATCGAGATGTCGTGGATCGCGTAGCGGCAGTCACCGATCAACCGGAAGATCTTGTCGAGCCGCGTCTCGGCGGAGTCGCTGGTCTCGAGCGCACAGCGTGGGACGAAGCCGCAGTCTTGGACCGCGAACACGATCGCACGGAACAAGGGCTTGTAGTCGAGGGTGAAGGGGCAGTTGATGAAGACCTGGTCGTCGTAGCCGGGCATCGCTCACCCGCGGTCGGCGAGAAGCGGGAGCTGGCTAGCTCTTGCGGGAGGTAGAGCCATCGTGCACGTACACTTTCCGCCGAGAAGAACGGGCCATCTGCTTGGCGTAGGTGAGGGCCGTCTTCCGCGACGCGAACCGCTTGGTCTCCGAGGGGGCCAGCAGGCGAACTTCCCACGAGCCGGACCCTTCAGAGATGACGTGTACGCCGCGGACTGCGGCTCGCACCTCGGCCTTGCTCCGCGTTCCGGTGGGGGAAGACTTGATTGTCCTCATCTTCATAGCTCACACCTCCTTTCACACGGCGATTCTATGCAGGATCTCGCCCACCTTCAACGAGATGGCGAGGTCGATCAGGGTTGCCGTCTTCTCCGACAAGGATGA
>DYGJ01000094.1 GCA_020724765.1 Thermotoga sp.
GGAGGGAGATCGAAGTGAGGGTAATCCGGAACGTGAGGGTTGCGGACGGAGACGTGGGTTCCGGCTCAGGTTCCGGCGCTGGCTCCGGCTCGGGCTGGAGGACGGGTTCCGGCACCGGAACTGGCTGAGGAACAGGTGTGAGCACCGGCTCAGGGACGGGCTGAGCGGGCAGGACTGGAGGCGTGCTGGCGGGGCCCGTCCCCCCTACTTCAAAAGGGTCCCTGCCTCCAGCCTGGGTCTCCGTCTCTGGCGAGGTGTCGTCCTTCCACAGAATGGTCGCCTGCACGCCCTCGCGGTTCCCGTAGAGGTCGATCGCGTAGTACTCGATCTTGTACGGACCCTCAGGCCCGGGGACGGTGAACGGTTCGATGTAGGAGCGCCAGTCCCCTCCCGCGAGGCGGAAGAAGATGTTCGCAAAGCCGGACGCGTCATCGGCGCGGAGTTCGATCTTCGTCCGCGACGTGATCCACAGCTTCCCGTCGGGGGCGTAGTGGTGCGGGTCACCGGCCACGATCCGCGTCACCGGCGGCTCGATGTCGAGGTAGATCACGAGCTGTTTCGTCTTCTCTCGGTTGCCGAGCTTGTCCACCGCGTAGTACTCCATCCGCACCATCGCCCGATCGGGCAGCGGGAACGGGTCGCCGTACGCAAGCCACTGACCTTCGTCGAGCCGGTAGAAGACCTTGTCCACGCCCACACCGATGTCGCGCGCGATGAGGCGCACGAGGCTGCCCGGGGCGAGGGCGACGATCCCTCGCTCCCCAACCTTCGCCAGGTCGAGGGTGCTCAGGCGGGTCGCTCCCGTGGGGAGCTTCACCGGCGCTTCCATGAGCGGATAGAGATCCGGAACGAGCTCGTAGGGAAGATCTCCGATCCCGTCCTTGTTCAGGTCGTGACCGCGGTAGTCGGACCAGTAGTTTCCGCGGCCGTCCTTGTACCATTGGTTCGGCACGCCCTCCGCGCGGGCGGGGAAGCCGCAGTTGATGATGCTGTTGCCGTAGATCGTGTTCCCCTGGGCGGCCGGTCCGAGGACGATGCCGTGATCGCAGTAGCCGACCGCGTTTCCGGTGATCACGTTTCCCGAGGAGACGAGGAGGTGAATCCCCACGCGGCCTCCGAACACCGCTGACCCCTCGATGCGGCCATTGCGCACGTTGGAGAACATGATCCCCGCCTTCTCCAGCGGGTAGCGAATCTGGCAGTCGCGGATCACGAAGTGGGCTCGCGTTCCATCCACGTAGATCCCGTAGTCGTGCCCGCGGGTATCGATGATCCAGCCTTCGATCACGTATGGGTCGTCCGGCGTTCCGGCGCCCTTGAGCACCCCATTCTCCCAGGTGAACTGGGCATCGCCGTAGATGTAGATCGGCCCACGGGCTACCCACCCTTGGCCCCAGGCGATGACCGTTCCCACTGCCATCGCCAGCACCAACACCATCACCTTACGCATGGTCTCCCTCCTTGGGATGAATACACTACAGGTGATGGTATCAACCGATCCCCGATCTGTCTGTGATCGGCGCCACGCTCCAGGCGGGTTCGTCGTCCCGTGGGTCGTTGCCTACCCGACAAGCGTGCGTTGTCCGAGGAAGTCGGCGAGGAGGGAGGGCAAGGCCACCGTTCCGTCCTCTCGCTGGTTTTGTTCGAGGATCGCCGCGAACAGGCGTGACGTGGCGAGAGCGGAACCGTTGAGGGTATGGACAAAGCGGGGCTTGCCCCCGTCGGTGGGCCGGTAGCGGATGCTCCCCCGCCGGGCCTGGTAGTCCTCGCAATTCGAGCAGGACGAAACCTCGTAGTACCGGTCCTGGCCGGGCAGCCACACCTCGACGTCCACCGTCTTCGCGGCCTGCTGGGCGAGGTCTCCCGCGGGGAGAAGAGCGACCCGGTAGTGAAGTCCCAGCTTCTGCAGGATCGTCTCCGCCTGGAGGACGATTTCGTCCAGGGCGGCGTAGGAGGACTCGGGCGCGGTGTAGTGGAACAGCTCGATCTTGTTGAACTGGTGGACGCGGATAAGACCGCGCTGCTCCTCGCCGTACGTCCCCGCCTCGCGGCGGAAACAGGGGGTGTAGGCGACGTACCGGCGGGGGAGGTCGTCCTCAGCCAACATCTCGTCTCGGTGGAGGTTCACGAGAAGCGCCTCCGCCGTCGGGTTCAGGAACAGGTCGTCCTCGGGACAAGCGTAGACCTCGGACGCGAACTTCGGGAACTGGCCGGAGGTCACAAACGAGGTCCGGTTGGCGAGGATGGGGGGAAGAATCGGGGTGTAGCCGTGCTCCCGCACGTGCAGCTCGAACATCCAGTGGAGGAGGGCGAGCTCGATCCGCGCTCCGTCGCCGGTATACATCGGGAACCGGGCGCCGGTGACCTTCGCTGCCCGCTCGAGGTCGAGGAGCTTCAGGTTCTGGGCGAGGGCCACGTGGTGCTGTGGGGGAAACGCGAACCGCGGCCTCTCCCCGAACGTGCGCAGGATGACCTTCTCCTCCTTCGTCCCGTCAGGTACCGAGCTGTGGGGAACGTTGGGGAGAGCGAGAACTAGGGATTGGAGCTGCGTCTCGACCTCTTGGAGCCGCTCCTCGATCCGTTTTCGTTCAGCGGCGACGGTGCGCATCTCCTCCCGCAGCCGATCCCGTTCCATCTGGCGACCCTCTCGGGAGAGGCGGGCGATCTGTTCCGATGCCTCGTTTTGCTGGCGACGACGATCGTCTGCCTTTCCTGACAGGATCCGGCGCTCTTCGTCCAGGGCGAGGAGTGGGGAGAGATCGAGGGTGGGGTCGCGGCGGCGAAGCCGGGCTTGGAACTCCTCAGGGTCGCTGCGCAGGAGGCGTAGGTCGAGCATGACGGCGCAGTATAGCGCGTCTCTTTCCGCGCGGCGACGTGTGAGTCCCGGAGGTCTTCCGGTAGCATTGAGCGCGGCTATGAAAGCGATCATCTACTCCAAAGCTCTGTACTCAACGTGGATCTACTACGCTCCCGACCGGATCTTGTTCGACTGCGGCGAGGGGGTGAGCTCGCTCCTCGAGAACCGGGTGTTCGCGGTCAAACACGTGTTCCTTTCCCACGGTCATGCCGATCACATCGCGGGTCTGATGGGGCTCATCAACATCCGCAACAACGCGATGGGCGACCACGAGAAGGAGCTGCGGGTTCACTACCCCGCGGGGAGCCACTTTGTGTCCGAGCTGATTCACTACTTCGCCCGCACGAACCGCAATCTGCAGTACGACCTGGAGTGGATCCCCCTGCGCGCCGGCGATCGGGTGACCCTCCTCGCGGGGCGGATGCCCCGCTACATCGAGGCGTTCGGGACGATCCACGCCCGCGGCGAACCGTCGTTGGGGTACAACGTGTGCGAGGTACGCCGACGGCTGCGAGCCGACTATCGTCACCTTCCCCAAGAGGAGATCGTGGCCCTCGTTCGGGGAGGAAAGAAGGAAGAGATCTCTGAGAAGTACACCCAATACCTATTCTCGTACGGCGGCGACTCGGTCCCGCTGAACCCGGCGTCGGTGCACGGCACGGAGGTGCTCCTCCACGAGGCGACGTTCCTTGCCGATGAGGATCGCAAGGAGTACAAACACGCCACCGTCTGGGAGGCGCTGGACGTCGCTCGGAAGGCAGAGGTTGAGAAGGAGCTCATCGTGTTCCACATCTCCAGCCGCTACCGGGGGGATCTTACATCCGTTGCCCGTCAGATCGAGGCGATGGGCCTTCCGTTCGCGGTGCGGATGATCCCGCCGGGGGAGTTGGTGGAGATCGAGTAAAGGAGGACGCATGGCACGCAGGTACATTCGGTTGGTCACTGACGTTCCTGGCCCAAGGTCGAAAGGGGTGCAGCTCCGCAAGGAGCGCTACGTCGCCAAGCCCCTCGCCCCGCTCGCTCCGTTCTACGCGATGCGCGCGGAGGGATCTGTGGTTGAAGATCTCGATGGGAACAGATTCCTCGACTTCTCCGGTGGTTGGGGGGTGATGAACGTCGGGCACAACCACCCCAAGGTCGTGGCCGCTGTGCGGGCTCAGGCCGAGTTTTCCCTGCACACGGACTTCACGGCGGTCCCGTACGAGCCGTACGTCGAGCTCGCGGCACGGTTGGCCGAGCTCGCTCCTGGTCCAGCGTCGAAGAAATGCGCGTTCTTCAACTCCGGGGCTGAGGCGGTGGAGAATGCGGTCAAGATCGCCCGCGCCGCTACCGGACGCAAGGCCGTGCTCGTGTTCGACAACGCCTTCCACGGCCGAACCCTCCTCACCATGACGATGACCCACAAGGCGATCCCCTACAAAGCTGGGTTCGGGCCTTACGCCTCCGACGTGTACCGGCTGCCCTACCCGTATCCCTATCGCTACCCGGTGCCGATGGCCGCAATTGAACGGCGGATGTTGTCCCTCGTGGACCCGGGAGAAGTGGCGTGTGCGGTGGTGGAGCCGGTGGTGGGCGAAGGCGGGTTCATCGTTCCCCCACCGGAATTCCTCCCGTTCCTGCGCACGCTTGCGGATCGGTACGGGTTCCTCCTCGTGGCGGACGAGGTGCAGTGCGGCGTCGGTCGAACGGGCCGGTTCTTCGCGTGTGAGCACTACGATGTCGAGCCGGATCTGATCTGCGTGGCGAAGTCCATTGCCGGGGGGCTGCCCCTGTCCGGGGTGGTCGGGAAGGCGGAGGTCATGGATGCCCCGGTCCTGGGCGGCATCGGGTCCACCTACGGGGGGAACCCGGTGTCCTGCGCCGCGGCCCTGGCTGTGCTCGATGTGATCAAGGAGGAGGGGCTCCTCGCCCGCGCCGTCCACATCGGGGAGGTCCTCACCCGCGAGTTGCGAGCACTTGAACGCACGTACGCGGTGATCGGCGATGTGCGCGGCCTGGGGGCGATGGTCGGGATCGAGCTCGTTCGTGACCGGAAAACCCGCGAGCCGGACCCCGAGACGACGAAGCGCGTCCAACTCGAGGCCCTCAAGCGCGGGGTCGTCTTCCCCATAGCAGGGGTGTACGGAAACGTGGTCCGGTTCCTCGTTCCCCTCACCATTCCCGATGACGCGCTCCTCGAGGGGATCGAAGTGCTGAGGGAGGCGTTCGCCGAGACCACGGCAGGGGGTCGTGGGTAGGAGCGCCCTCTGTTCCCCGCTGTCGGTCGCACGTGGTTTCCACCGTTGACCCCCCGTTGACCCGGGAGAGGTGGATGTGTGGCCCGTCGTGTGCGTACGGTGGCGGCACAGGGGGACGAACATGAGCGCGAAGAGAGGAACCTCCAAGATCCTTGGGATGCTGGTTGTGGTGGGATGCGTTGGGCAGATGGGCGGCACCTCCGAGCCTGGGAGCCCGTCGCTCTACTACCGCGGCACCCCCGAGGAGTGCCGCACGACAGAGGATGCACGCCGCTCGACCCAGAACGACTTCACCGAGACGATTCCGGCGGATGTCGGGGCGGGAGGGGTCGTCCTGTTCACGATCGGAGTGCACATCGAACCCCATCGGGAGTACCTCGATCCGGCGCGCTACAACCTCGATCGGACGCGCCTCGTCCGGCTTGCGGGAATCGTCGAGCGGCACGGAGGCCGACTCACGATCCAGGTGCAGCGGCCGTTCACCGAGGAAGCCCAGCGTCGAGGAGATAGCCTTTTCTCGGATCTCGCCCGAGCTGGGCACGAGATCGCCCTTCACTACCACGAGGACTTCCACCTTCCCAACGCAGGCGTTCGCCCTGCCGCGGACTGGATTGCCGCTCTGCAGCGCGAGATCGCGCTCATCGAGGCTCTCTCTGGGCAGCGGGTGATTACCTGGAGCGGGGGCAACCTCTACCCCGAGATGTTCACCGCGGCGGCCGCGGTTGGGATCGAGGTCAACATCAACTACAAGGACCCTACCACGCAAGGGATCCCCGCCCCGTTCCTGGTGACCAACCCATGGCGACCTGCGGGCTCAGGATCCGTCTCCGAGCGGACGACCCATGACCGTAGCGGAGAGATCGTGTACGTCCCGTCCGGGGTTTGGCCAGCGCATTGTCCGGGGGCGGAGGGCGTTCCCAAGCCGTACACCTACGGGGCGTTCGACTACGTCACCGTCGCCCTGCGAAGCTCGCTCCACATTGCTGCGCCGGGGAAGGTGAACACGTTCATCGCCACCGTGCACCCGGGGGATTTCCTCGCGCCTGCGGATGACGAGGCCGAGTTCGACGTCTGGGAGGCATGGTTGGCTCGGATCGTAGACCCGCTCGTCGAGGCCGGTCGGATCCGGTGGGCCACGGTGGCCGAGATGGCCACAGCGTTCGCGACTTGGGAGAAGGGAAGCGCTGGCGTCGGCGGTTCCCAACCCGTGTGTTCCCCCGAGCCGCGCGAGCGGGTGCCAGGCGGTTGGACGACCGTGGCCTGGATCGCGTCCGAGGCCGCCCCCGGCCGAGGGATCGTCGTCCGTCTCACCGGCCCAGACGAGCCGCGTTACGGAACAGGCACAGCGGCGGTGGTCGAGGTGGTGGGGGCGGACAGCACGGGATCCGTGGATCTCCCCCCGCGTCGTGCTCCGGACTCTTACGTGGCTCAGGGGCTGGTGCGCGTCCAATTCGCGTTCCCCGGTGGCGGGCATCCGCCGCTGTCCTCGGGGGGGATCTACGACCACCGCGGGCTCGATTCCCTGCGGGCACTGCGCGATGTCGTGCGGTTCCTGCGGGGCGAGATCACCGCCATGGGAGGGTGCGCGGTGGAGGACCTGGTACCGTATCCGATCCTCCACGTGGGTCTCATCGGCCTGTCCAACGGTGGGAACACGGCGGTGGTGGCCCTCGGCCTGTTCGGGGAGGTCATGCCGGTGGACTGGTACGTGGGGTGGGAGAACCCGGCGGGGGTCCAGTTCACCACGGTGGACCTCGGATCGCGCGATGGTGCTAACCCCGCCTACATCCCGGGTTCGGGCCGACTCACGGCCGATGGGGCGGAGTGCGATGTGGACTACTCCCGGCTCCGCTGGGATTCCACAGCCCGTGCGCAGGGGGGCGGCTCGCGGGGAGATTTGGGGCGGGGTGTTCTGTACCACGATCTGAACGGAAACAACCGCTACGATCCAGCTGACTATGCCCTCGGTGCCTACCTCGGCACGTTCAGCGGACAAGAGAAACGTGTGTTCTCGACCCACGCGCTTGAGGCAGCTGTTGTGCACGGGCTGCTCGTCCCGTGGCCGGCTGACGTGGCGACCCTCGACGAGGCGCGGTCGTTCTGGGCGATCCGCGACATGAGCCGGCACTACCGGGCAGCACTGGAGGCGAACCCGGACCTGTGGGTGATCGTCGTCGGCTCGGCGGAGGACCACGTTCAGAGGACGCCCGACTCCGCCCACATCGTGCTTCAGTACCAGGGTTGGCAGGAGGCGGGGGTACGCTGGATCCGGCTCAACCCGGACGCGGCCTACGTCCTGGCCGTGGCCCCAGGGGTCCGTGGGCAGCCCGACAACGACGCCAACGCCGCCGCGACCTACG
>DYGJ01000095.1:0-4583 GCA_020724765.1 Thermotoga sp.
CTGTTCCATCGCCGCGATGAAAGCTGCGGCGGTGTTCTGGACGCTACCCATTCATTCCACTCCTTTTCTTTGGGCTGTGCCCAGTCGCTCATAGTCATCGAAATCGTGGTCGTCACCTCTAACCAATGCCCCCCGCTCATACCCTCCTCTCGGTTCTGTTCTATAGAACATTTCGCTTGTATCCTACCAGATCGGTTGTCTCCCTGCAAGTTCTCACTTCTCCGTAACGCCCCCCCTTTTTTCTCTTATTTTCAGTGGTAATAAGGCGGGTGTTCGGGCAGTCTGGCCGGACTCCCCCGACCATACGCCCGTTGTCCCGATCCGGGCAGCGGGCCGGACGGGAACATGCGACCGGAGGGGAAACAGACGAGGGGGGGCGAAAGGTGGAAGTAGGCAAGCAGACTTGACGATAACCGGGCCAGGGCGATACACTCGGCGGTAGCGGATGTGGATTCGCGTGAACGACGTTGCAAGGCAAAAACTTGGCGATTTGGACAGCATCGAGGTATGGGTGGAACGATGTAGAAAGGAGATACGAGTGATGCGTACTCGCAAGGCCAAACTGGAGTCAGACGACGGCAGGCCGCGCATCTGTCAAGGGCGGCGTGAAACTGACCCACTGGAGTCGTTTGGGAATTGACCCACCCCAGGGTGTCATCAGGACAACGTGGGGTTCTTGGGCATCACCTCCTGCGTAGCAGGAGGTGCGCCAAGCACGCCTGCGCGCTTCTTCTCCCGCAGGCGGTAGGAGTCGCCGCGGATGTTGAGGACATGGCTGTGATGGAGAAGTCGGTCGAGGACAGCGGTGGCGATGACGTTGTCCCCGAGGACGTCGCCCCATTCGGCGAAGCCCTTGTTGGATGTAAGGATGACGCTGCCGCGTTCATAGCGGGCGGAGATGAGGGAGAAGAGCGCCGTGGCGGCGAGACGGTCGTATGGCCAGACGCCGAACTCGTCGATGATCAGCACCTTGGGCGCCAGGTAGATGCGCATGCGACGGTCGAGGCGGTGTTCTGCCTGGGCGACGCGCAAGTCCTCTAGGAGGTCTTGGGCACGCACGAAGTAGACGCCGTATCCCTGCTCGATGGCACGCAGGCCCAGTGCCACGGAGAGATGGGTCTTGCCTACACCAGGGGGCCCGAGGAGGAGCACGTTGGCGGCGTTGGCGACGAAGGACAGGCCCGCGAGTTCGCGCACCTGGCGCTCGTCGATCGAAGGCTGGAAGGCGAAGTCGAACTGCTCGAGGGTTCGTTGGTACGGTAGATGCGCGAGCCTCGTGCGGGTCAGGAGATAGCGTTCGCGGCGGGCCGCCACCTCGACGCCCAGGAGGTCAGCGAGGAAGCCGGCGTAGGACACTTGGTTCTGCGATGCGCTCTCCAGCCGTCCTTCCAGCACACCTGCAGCCTGAGCCAGGCCCAGGTGCTCCAGGTGGCTGCGGGCCTGTTCAAGTTCGATCATCCCGTCACCCCTCCATAGACCGCGAGCGGCCGCTGCTCGACCTCAAGGTCCGGAACGCATTTGGCGATCGGTTCTCTCGCCGGCTTGGCATCGGCGGCAATGCCTGTCCATTGACCAGGTACGGTCAGACGCTGGCGCGGCCGCACAGCGTAGGGGTGCATCGCGATGATCGTCCCGTCTGCCCAGATCTCCAACGTGGCATCCTTGGGCTGAACCTGCACGTCGCGGCCGACGTAGCTGGCGGGCACGCCATACCACGCCCCCGCCCAACGCACGAAGCCGTCGCGTTGCACCTGCCGGCTTTCACGCAGAAAGGGTTGCCACCGATCCGCAGGTGGCAGTGCCTGCAGTGTCGGTCGTTCGGACAGCAACCGTAGCCGAGGCAGCTCTCCGGTCGTCCCATGGATGCGTTCGTTGGCTACGCCGATGATCCAGGCGCGCGCCTTCTGGTTGAGGTCGTCGAGATCCGTGAACTCCGCAGTGGGCCAGAAGTTGCCGCGCACGTACTTGACGCCGCTCTCTACCCGCCCCTTTGTCTGCGGCCGGTACGGGTGACACAGGCGTGCGTCAAAGCCCAGACGCAAGGAGAAGTCGAGGAAGCGCTCGTTCCAGATCGGCTGGCCCTGCTCGTCCCGGGCTTGCACGACTACCTTGGCGTTGTCGTACAGGCACCGCAGCGGCACTCCGCCAAGCGCCTCGAAGGCGTGGATGTGGCAACGCAGGAACGTTGCCAGGTCGGCCCGCTCGACGAACTCCACGTAGATCGCCCGCGACCAGCTCAGCACCATCACGAAGGCCCACACCGAGTGCGTCCTTCCATCGGGTGTGGTATACCGAAACAGCCCCCAGTCCACCTGGGCCTGCTCACCCGGCGCAGTCTCGAACCGCATTGTCACCTTCGGCTGCTTCGGACGTCGGAAGGGTTTGACGTATTCCTTGAGAATCGTCATCCCACCGGTGTATCCCCGGGTATGCAGCTCGCGCAGCAGAATGGCGCAGTTGTCGATGCCCTCACCAAGCCGCCGGTTCACGAACTCCAGATACGGATCCAGCTTCGAAGGCCGCTTCGGCGGCCGCTTCCGCTCGGGGATGCCCGACGCGCGCATGTACTTGCGCACCGTGTTGCGCGAGATCCCCAAAGTCACGGCGATCTGCCGAATCGACGTCCCCTCACCCCGCAACTCGTACAACGTTTTCAAGTTCCCGCCCCTCAGCATGATTTCCGTCACCTTCCACCCTTGCCAGAGTTGGAAGGTGTTTCGCTGGGGGGTGGGTCAATTCTTGTCCGACCCTACTGGGTCAGTTTACGACCGGCCATCACAATGGGGAATAGGGGTGCCCAAAAAGGGGGTGTCGTGAGAACCCCTTGCAACCCGCTTCGCACCGTTCTCCAACCCCCTGCCCGTAAGGACTTCTTTTTGGGACAGGCAGGAGAGCGGTGCGCAAGACCGAAACAGAACGCAGTTTGCCAGAATTCGACACGCCTTTGTCCTCGTGCGTGTCTCCGAGGGGGTCCTGTGATGGCTGTGAGCGAAGTATACTTCTATCCAGTGTCGAGTCTCTTACTCGACCAGCAGAATTGGCGCTTTCGACACGATGTGGTAAGTCAAAAGGCCGCTCTGAAGGAGCAGCTCAAACTCAACTTAACTAAATTAAGAAGACTGGCCGAAGACATCGCCACCCGAGGCGCCGTCAATCCGTCAGAGATTCCGATTGTCGTCGAAGATCATGGCGACTTAATTGTGGTCGAAGGGAACCGTAGACTGGCTGCTCTGAAGTTACTGCACGACCCTGACCTCGCCGAACAGCATGCTGCGGTATTTCGACAATTGGCTGCAGGCCGTGATATTCCCGACGAGATCCTTTGCTGTAAGATGGAATCCCGCGAAGTTGCCATGTATTGGATCGAGCTTCGCCATACTGGTGAGAACAAAGGCGTAGGGGTCGTCCCGTGGGAATCATGGCAAACCAACAAGCTCCGTAGCATCCCTCACCCCCAGACTGATAGGGCAAAGATCTTTTGCGAGGCAGTCTCTGCCGAGTACTCGGACGACGCCGATTTACAGCAGTTGATCACGAAGGTTTCCGAGGGTCGTCTGACAACCCTCGGACGTCTCGTCTCGGATCCAAACGTTCGACGCACCTTTGGCTTCGACTTCGACAACAAGAGACTGATCTTCCACTTCCCTTCTGAAATCATGCTCCCAGGTATCCGCAAAATCTTTAGTGACGTTGCCGATCATCTCTCCGTTTCTAAGATCAAGGGTACAAAGGAGAGAGAGATTTACATCGAGGAATCCCAGTCTGAATTGCCTTCCCGCAGCCAGCGAATAGACGAACCCTACGTCGCGAGCCTGTCGTCAGGGAAGACGAAAAAGCAGACCGCAGCCACGTCAGCGCAACCAACAACTGCTTCAAAGCAGACGCCTCAAGAAGAGAAGGTGATCTTTCAAGGACTTGGCCTAAAGAATACGGATCGCCACATCGCCAAGGTGCTCACCGATGCACAAAAGGTCGACATTAACTCGGCTCCTGCGGTTGCCGGTATTATGATCCGTGTAATACTCGAGCTCGTAGTTACGGAAGCCGGGCAACGGCTCAATCTGGCGATCAACGAGCGCGACCCCCTGCAACAGAAGCTCCGGGCTGCACTCTTGCATCTGGATCCCAACTGCGAACACAAGACAAAGCGGAATAAGGACCTCGAGATGGCTTGGCTCCGCAGCCAAGACCCGCAGCATGGGCTCGCTGTTCAGATGCTGAACGCTTTCGTTCACAATGTGACTGGAGCCGCCGCAGCAAGCGAGGTACGATCATTCAGTTCCACCTTTCGGATAGTGCTCGAACGACTGGACACTGAACTCGGAGGTAAACCATGAGGTACTTGAGCCCGCTACGCTATCCCGGCGGTAAGGCCCGGCTCGCGCCATACATCGCCCAGATCCTTGCCGCGCAGCCTACCCGACCATCGGTGTACGCAGAACCTTTCGCCGGCGGCGCTGGCGCCGCCCTCAATCTCCTGATCGACGAGGAAGTCCGCTCCGTTCGCATCAACGACCTCAATCCCGGCATTGCCGCGTTCTGGCGCAGTGTCTTCAACCACACGAACGAGCTCGCGACTCGCA
>DYGJ01000095.1:4593-6771 GCA_020724765.1 Thermotoga sp.
AATCAGCATTGCCGATTGGCGAATCGCTGCCGAAATCTACGCAACCCCGGCGGGCCGCACAGACATCGAGCTCGGATACGCCACGTTCTTCCTAAACCGCTGCAACCGTTCAGGCATCCTCAAAGCCGGGCCGATCGGCGGTCTTGAGCAGACGGGGGATTGGAAGATAGACGCTCGTTTTAACCGGATGGACTTGGCTCAACGCGTTCGACGTCTCGGGCGCTATCGTCATCGCGTCTCCGTCACCGAACTCGACGGACGCACCTTCATACAAACCCTCGAGCCTCTTGGCGAGAGGGTTCTTGTTTACGTCGATCCTCCGTACCTTGCGCAGGGAGCTCGCCTCTACTCCGACTCTTTGTCGGCCGAAGACCACGCTGAGTTAGCGAGTGTCCTCCGTTCAACACGGATACCGTGGTTCTTGACGTATGATGTTGATGAGCGCGTTACCAAGGAGCTCTACAAGGGGTTGAACACAGCCGAGTTCAGCATGGCTCACACCGCTCATGTGCAAGGCGTTGGGGCCGAATATGTGGTGTTTGGTCCTTCACTTGTGGTGCCGAGCGTGAACCTCGTTCCCGGTGCTAATACGCGTTGGGTGCATCTGGCGGATGTGCGGTGACAAGCAACCACGAGTGTGGATCCAGGACAGGTCCGCGGCGTCATCCGAAGGGTCTACGTGGTAGACAGCGAATACAGTCTGCGGTTAGAAGGGGGTGTCGGCTGTGCGCATGATAGACTTGTTTTGCGGCGCTGGTGGCCTCTCCTTGGGGCTCGAGGATGCTGGGTTTGAGTCCGTGCTAGCAGTCGAGATTGAGCGTGACGCCGCAACGACGTACAGCCGCCTCTTCCCTCGCAGCGATCTTAGGCAGGTTGATATCTGGGAACTATTGAGTGGGCGCGGATTTGCGACCCTGCGTGGGAGGGTCGAACTTGTGGCGGGCGGTGCTCCATGCCAACCGTTCTCCTCAGGCGGCAAGAGACTAGCTCAATGTGACCCTCGGGATGGTCTTCCGGCATTCTTCAAGGCGGTAAGCCAGGTCAGGCCACCAGTGTTTGTCTTGGAAAACGTCCCTGGACTCTTGGCTGGTGGTAGGGAGGCTTACCTTAAGGGCTTCATCGGCGAGATGATGGACCTCGGCTACGACGTCACATGGAACGTACTCAACGCCGCAGACTTTGGCGTTCCCCAGAGGCGCCTTCGGCTTGTGGTTGTTGGGAGTCGGGTTGGGTCCTTCACCTGGCCACACCCGACTCACGGACCATCGGGAGATCGGCCGTATGAGACTGCGGGCAAGTGCCTAAGCAGGACATCCTCGCTAGATGAACCCAACCCGTCCGTGGTCGTGTACGCAAAGAACCCGGATCTTCGCCCAAGCCCGTATGACGGCCACCTATTCAACGGCGGAGGAAGGCCCATCAACTTGAACGGGCTTTGCCACACAATCCTCGCGTCGGCTGGTGGAAACAAGACGCACTTTGTAGACACGATGAACGAGGTTCCCCAATACCATGCACACCTGAAGAATGGAGGCTCTCCGAGAGCCGGCATCTTCGCTGGTGGACGGCGCCTGACGGTGGCGGAGTCGGCTATGATTCAGACGTTCCCAACGGGTGTGGTCTTCTCCGGGTCGCGTAGTTCGCAATATACGCAAGTTGGTAATGCGGTGCCGCCGCGTCTGGCTGGTGTTTTAGGGCGTGCCCTGGCTGATCTGCTTGCCAGCGCTGTCTACAGTGAGTCCGTGATCGGATAGCATGGCGACGTAGTCGTTGACCCTGCCGATGTCATCTTGGTGTCGCACAAGGAGTTCGTACAGTCGACCGAGCGCAGCCTTTCTGAAAACCTTAGTTAGCGATGCGGTCAGCGTAGCAGCGAAGCCTTGTAGATCAACCACCGAGATGTCTTCCGGGATGTTCGACAACGACTGAACGACTTCGGAATAGTCGGCGACAGGCGCGACGACGTGCGCACGAGTGAGATCGTGGCTCTTCATTTTCTCTGGCAGTCCGGGGAGCTTCCCCTTCCATTCCGCGTCGGTCACTTCAATGGCCTCGATGATGCGGTTGCCCAAGAACAACTCGACGTCGCCGGCCGCACCTGAACTCTTGTCGGTCGCGTTGACGCGCTTGGTGGCGACTCGATACTGCTCAAGTTTCGCCTGTTCTCGTACTGCGTCC
>DYGJ01000095.1:6781-7256 GCA_020724765.1 Thermotoga sp.
TCAAGGCTGCAACAATCATCTGCTGGTGAGTTCCACCGGATGGGGTCCCGAGAAGGCTTACGACCAAGCGCATCACCCGTCCGAAGTTAAGGCGCGAGACGTCCAACTCAGGCATGGGAAGAATGGGTCTTGCGGTAGCCATCACCTGACCACAGGAGTACTCGAGGCAGAGAAACAACTGACGGCGAGTGGGCGCGCCAGTTGCTGTATCTCGGCCCGCCGCCCAGGTCAGAAGGGAGTCATAGAACTCGTTGTTTCCTCGAACGAGACCGGGCGCATTCTTGCCGATATTCTGGAAAGCATCGTTCACGGCGCTGACATGAGCCGCCTTAAGGTAGCTGCCTAATTCCTGGGCGAGAGACCGTGCTCCCGGTTGACGTGAAGTGGCATCTGAGCCGGGGAACTTTACGCACCACGCCAATTGAATGAGAGCGGCATCTGTCAAGGGCGGCGTGAAACTGACCCACTGGAGTCG
>DYGJ01000096.1 GCA_020724765.1 Thermotoga sp.
CCTCGTGCGGAGCATCCAGGGGTTCCCGCTCCTCGACGGGGCGCGGGGGCGGCCTTCGGTCCACCTGCCGAGCCTGGTCGAGGCTTTGGAGAGGATGAGCGACCTCGCTGCCGACTTCCCGGAGATCCAGGAACTCGACGTGAACCCACTCCTCTGCTACCAAGACCGCGTCGTGGCTGTGGACCTCCGGGTCCGCCTCGGCTGAACCCCACGGCGGCGAAGCCCGGTTCCTGGTTCTGTAGCAGCGGGGCCTGTCCCCGACGGCAGCACGCTTTCGTAGCGGCGGGCTTTACGCCCGCCGGCGCTCTCGCGGTGAACGCCGTTCGCCTGAGCGTGGGAGAGCGGAAGCGTGGTCCCCCTCGGCGCTCTCTGCGTTCTCTGCGGTAAGGGTCCGTTCGGCCAGCTACGGCCGGGCCTCGACCTCGATCGTGATCTCGGTGGAGAGCGAACTCCCCACGGAGCAGTAGCGTTCGTGCGAGAGCTGGGCCGCCTTGCGCAGGTTCTCCTCCGGCACGCCCTCGGCGCGGAAGAGCATCTTCGCCGTGCGGAACGCCTTCGGGTGCTCCGGTGCCCGTTCCGCTGCGATGACGATCTCCAGGCTGCGCGCCGGGGTCCGCATCTTCTCCAGGATCGAGACGATGTCCATCCCCGTGCACCCACCGAGGGCGCACAAGAGGAGCTCGGTGGGCCGCGGCGCGCTGTTCGCCCCGCCCACTTCCTGCCCCCCGTCCATCGCCACGGTGTGACCGGAAGGCCCCACGCCCACGAACCGCATTCCCTTCTCCCACTTCACCTTCGCTTCCATGCCATGAGGGTACCATGTTCCGCCTGTCATCTCAATGGTTCAACGACAGTTGAACAGTCTGCGGGCTGGGCTATACTCGTCCCGTGGGTCGGGAGATCGCGGAGATGGCGAAGGCGTTCGCCGCCCTGGGGAGCGCGGAGCGGATTCACATCCTGAGCTACCTGCTCACCCGGAAGGGACCTCACTGCGGGCAGATCGCCCACGCGCTGGGGATGTCCACCTCCGCCTTCTCGTACCACCTGCGGCTCTTGGAGGAAGCGGGGCTCGTGGAGCGGAGCCGGACCGGCCGGCTGCACTGTCTGAGCTTGACCCCGGCGCTGAAGAGTCTCCTTTCGCCGGGGATCCGGAAGAGACTGACCGAGGAGGGAACGAAATGGACCAGCAAGTCGAGCGCGAAGTGATCGTGTACAGCACCCCCACCTGCCCGTGGTGCGGCGTGGCCAAGAAGTACCTGGACGGCAAGGGAATCGCCTACACCGAGGTGGACGTGGCGGCGGACCACCAGGCGGCGATGGAGATGGTGCGCAAGACCGGACAGCAGGGCGTCCCGGTGATCGAGGTGGACGGCGAGTTCGTGATCGGGTTCGACAAGGCCCGCCTCGACGCGCTATTGGGTTAGGCCTGTAGAACCGGCTGTCCCCTACCGCGGCCCGCTTAAGCCCCCTGCTCACGCGCAGGGGGCTTCGCTTGCGTGACAGATTCCCGGTTCAAGTCGCAGGGGACAGAGGCTGCCGCCGGAGGTCGCCAGAGGGGCCGTGAAGATAAGTCCGTGCAAGCTGGAGGTCGGATCCTCCTGTGCAATCCTGGTTCAAGCTGGTGGAGGCGAGCGGGATCGAACCGCCGACCCCCGGCTTGCAAAGCCGGTGCTCTCCCAAACTGAGCTACGCCCCCCGGAGAGACAGTCACAAGTTGCAGGTCTCAAGTCACAGGTCCGAGGACCCTGAACCCGAACCTCTACTGCCTGGCAAAGCTGCATACTCCTGCTTCCGGTCGGGGAGGGGCCCGAACGGATGGTGGGTTATACAGAGACCGCCGGGGAGCGTCAAGGACACCCCTGGCAAGCACCCCCCGCTCGATCGGGGGATAATGGTCGCTCATGGCCCGGCTCACGATCGAGGAGATCCCGCTCGGGGATCGCCGGCTGCGGGAGTTCGTCGCGGTTCCGTGGCGTATCCACTGCGGGGACCCGCACTGGACGCCTCCTCTGCAGGGCGACCTCCTCGGCAGCCGCCTCCTCGGCTTGACCGGCCTCCTCACCCCCGCCCACCCGTACCACGAGACGGCGGAGGTCACGCACTTTCTCGCCCGAAACGGCCCCCGCCTCGTCGGCCGCGTTTCGGCGGCGGTGAATCACCGCTACAACGAGCACCACAAGACAAACCTCGGGTTCTTCGGGTTCTACGAGTCGGTCCCCGACTACGCGGTCACGGAGGGCCTCCTCGACAGCGCCCGGGCGTGGCTCGCCAAGCACGGCGTGGACGCGATGCGCGGCCCCGGCGGGTACTCGAACGCGACCCACGAGTCGCACCAGGCGGTGCTCGTCCATGGCTTCGACACCCCGCCCACGGTGGAGCTCACCCACAACCCGCCCTACTACGGGGAGCACCTCGAACGGTACGGCCTGCGCAAGGTGAAGGACTACCACGCGTACTGGATCCCGGCCACCGAGTCGGCGGACCCGCGCCTGGAACGGGTCGTGGAGGCGGCGCGGCGTCGACGGGGGATCGAGACCCGGCCCCTCGACATGCAGCGCCTGGTGGCAGAGGTTCAGAACATCGTCCACGTCTATAACGAGGCGTGGGCGGCCAATTGGGGGTTCCTGCCGATCACGGAGCCGGAGGCGGAAGCCCTGGCGCGGAGCCTGAAAACGATCGCCGACCCTGAGCTAGTCCGGTTCGCGTACGTGGGCGGCGAGCTGGCGGCGATGATCGGGGCGATCCCGGACCCGAACGTGGTCCTCAAGCCGACGTGGAACCCGGTGCTCGACCTGGATCTCGTGCGGGCAGTGCGGCTCCTCGCCCGGCGGCGGCGCATCCGCACGGCGCGGGTGATGTTCTTCGGGATCTGCCCGCCGTACCGCAAGATGGGAGTGGACGGGGTCCTGTTCCACGAGGTGTTGACGATCGCGTGGCGGAAGGGGTACCGCGCCGGCGAGGCCTCGATGCTCTTGGAGGAGAACGACCTCATCCTGCGCGCGGCGGCAATGATGGGCGGGGAGATTTACAAGACGTGGCGGATCTACGAAATGCCGATTCCGTAGGCCGTTGTCCGTAATCCGTGGGCCGTGGGGGCGCGAGCAGCGGCGCCCGGACTGCAGGAGACCGTGCGGCCAACGGATCACGGAAAACGGGGAACGGTATAATGCACGCGTGGCGGTGCAAAACAGGATCCGCAAGGTCAGGAAACGCGACCGGTCGCTCGTCACATTTGACCAGGGCCGGATCATCCACGCCATTCTGCGCGCGGTCCGGTCCGTAGGCGGGTTCTCCCTCGACCACGTGCCGGGCGTGAACGACCGGTTGTTCGCGTGCGGGGACGACGAGCACATCGCGGCCTTTCTCGCGGATGTCGTGGTGGCGACGCTCAACCGCGACCCCCGCCACTGGATCGCCAACTTTCCCCCCACGATCGAGGAGATCCAGGACACGGTGATCCACGTCCTGCGAAGCTTCGGGTTCGTCATCGTCGCCGATGCCTACGAGTGCTGGCGGTGGGGCAAGCACTGGGTGCGGTCAGGGGCGATCACGACGGACGAGTTCGTGGGGAACGGCTACCCCACGCCGCTCCACCGGGAAACCTTGGCCTGGAACCGCGACCACGGCTGCGACAGCGTGGACGGGGTGAACGACATCGTCCGCGCGGGGCGGCTTCCGGCCTTGGTGGAGGCGGCCACGGACCGCTACGAGCGGTCGGTGGAGGAGGCGGCCGGCAAGGTCCTGGCACGGGCTGAGCGGGACGACCTGCGCGTGATCTGGGTCTCCGGGCCGTCGTCGTCGGGCAAGACGACGACCACGGTCAAGCTCCTCCAGCGGCTGGAGCGGGAGGGCCTCACGTTCCTGATGCTGAGCCTGGACGACTACTTCTGGCCGCTGGTCGAGCACCCGACGGACTGGCTGAACGACCGCAACTTCGAGACCCCGGAGGCGCTGGACATCCAGGCCATCAACCGCCACCTGCGGGCCCTCCTCGACGGTCAGACGATCGAGAAGCCGATCTACAGCTTCAAGGAAGGCCGCCACGTCGGCACGAAGCCGGTGCGCCTCAAGAAGGATCAGGTGCTCCTTCTGGACTGCCTTCACGGCCTGTACCCGCCCCTCACGGCGGGGATCGCCCGGGAGGCGATGTTCTACCTGTACATCGAGGCGGCAAACCTGCTCCACGAGGGCGACGGGACGAGTGAGCGGATGACGCAGTTCACCGACGTGCGACTCCTGCGGCGGATGCTGCGCGACGTCAAGCACCGCAACCACCCACCGCTGGGGACCCTCCTCCACTGGCATTACGTGCGCAGCGGGGAACTGTTCTCGATCATCCCGCTGATGGGCCTCGCCGATCACGTGGTGAACGGGGGGATGCCGTTCGACCTTCCGCTGCTGAAGCCGTTCTTCCTTCCCGACGGGATCTGGCCGAAGCCGGACGAGGTCGCGCCCTACGACACGTTCCTCGATGCGCGGATCCGCTATCGGAGGATCGGGAACCTGCTCTCGGGGGTGGTGGGGCTGACGCTGTGGGAGGCGGAGGACCACGCCCTCATCCCCGGCGACCACCTCGTGCGGGAGTTCATCGGCGGCAGTACCCTGCAGATCCCCCACAACGAATAGCCACTTGTCGAGAAGTCCCAAGTCACCCGCCAAGACGCTTTGATCCCCGTGGCCTCCGACTGTCATCGGGACGTGTGACTCCTTGACTTGCTGACTTGTGACTGTCCTGAAGGGGAGCGCCTCCCCCAGTCGGGTGGAGGAGGCGCGGAGGGTGAGTGCGGAAGCGGGCTCTCTATCTCCGTCTGCCGCAGCCCCCAGTGCTGCAGTCTTCGACCTGCACCAGACGCGTCGCCCGGGCCTCTGCGCCCGCGGCGTCGGTGACGGTGAGGATGACGAGGAACTCGCCGGGGTGGGCGAACGTGTGGCGCACGATCATCCCCTCGCCGGTTCCGCCGTCGCCGAAGTCCCACGTGTAGCGGGCGATGTCTCCGTCGGGATCGGAGGAGGCGGAGGCATCAAACGTGACGGACTCGCCATCGAACGGGTCCACGGGCAGGAACGTGAACGACGCGGTCGGCGGGTTGTTCAGGGCGCGCACGAACGTCGTCCCGCGACCCGTCCCCGACGGGCCGACCACGACGAGCGTCACCAGGTACTCCCCGGCGCGCTGGTAGGTGTGCTCGATCTCCCGACCCGAGACCACGGGGCTCCCGTCGCCGAAGTCCCACAGGTGATCGCTGAGCGTCCCCTGGGGATCGGCGGACCGGCTCGCGTCGAAGTGGACGGCGAGCGGCGCCTTGCCCTCACCGGGAGAGGCAACGATCGAGACGCTGATCTGCGTTGGTCCAGCGGGGTCGGGCGTGCATCCGGACAGGATCAACAGCCCCCCGAGGATCGCGGTGATCGTCCATACGGTCTTTCTCTTCATCGTGCACCTCTCACTGTCCCGTATAGCAGCCAGGCCCACCCTGCACCTCGATCACCTGGGTGACCTGGGCGGTGGCGCCGACTTCGTCCACGATGGTCAGGGTGACGGGGTACGCCCCGCCATACCAGTACATGTACCCGACCTTCTCTCCAACGTCCCAATCCCCGTTTCCGAACGACCAGCGGTACTCGACGATCTTCCCGTTGGGCGTGGTGGAGGTGGAGGCGTCGAACCAGATCGTCTCTCCTGTGCCGGGCCGCCACGGGGCATAGCTGAAGCTTGCCGTGGGGAGGGCGAACTGGACCTCGACCTGGCTCACGCGGCGGCTGGACAGGCCCTGTTCGTCGTACACCTCGAGCGTCACGCGGTAGGTCCCGCCCTGACGGTAGGTGTGGGACACGATCGGCCCCAGGGCACGGGTTCCATCGCCGAAGTCCCAGATGTACTCGACGAGCTTGCCTTTCTCGGCGAACGAGAGCGATCCGTCGCACACCACGTTGAGGGGAGCGACGCCCACGCTGGGGCGGATCGCGAACAGGGCTTCGGGAGGAAGGGTCTGGAACTTCGGCGTGCATCCCCCGAGGATGAGCGCAGCCAGTGCGCATCCAATCAACAGAATCTTCTTCATCGCACACCCCCTCACAGGTTGAACTCCATCTGTACCGTTATTCCCAGCCAGAGGCCGGAAAACCCCACGGAATCGCCAAGACCGTCCGCGTTGAGGTCGAGCACCGCGGCGCCGGAGGTCGGCACCCAGGCTGGGGCGAGCCGGAACCCAACTTCCAATCCCGCGCTGATGCCCTGTCCCACCGGGAGCGACAGCCCCACGGCAATGGCCCCCAGGGGGCCGCTTCCGGTGTACGTGGTGTCCTCATTCTTGGGAAGGAACGGGAGCGACCAGTCCGTGGGCAGTGTTCGGGGAAACGCGCATCGGTAGATGACCCGGGACGATCCCCATCCGACGGAGACGCCCGCCGTCAGCACGTCCGGGACGAGAACAAGCGACAGCTCGATCGAAAACGCGACCAGGCTTGCTTCGAGGGAGATGTCCACGGGGTGGGAAGTCTCCCCCGTCGTCCACGAGCCTTGGGTGCGGGTGTTGACGCTGGCCACCGCCATCTGCAGACCCACCCGCACGACCCCCCCCAGCGCCTCGGCCAGCTTCAGGCCGACGCCGTGGCGAAGCTCGGGAATAGGCGGGACCGGATCGCCCCCCGCTCGCTCGTTGACGAAGGCGAGCGTCTGATTGGCGAGGCGAACAAACGTGTTCAGGCTGGGGAGGTCGAACAGGACCCAGTGGGCCGACGAGCCGACCGAGAGCGACATCGCTCCGCCGGCCACGCCGACCGCCAACACCACGAGACCTACCCCGATCAGCCGCATCGTAACCTCACGTGATGGAGGCTACGCCCTTACGGGAGGAGATCCGAGGACAGGGTCGCCGCGCCTACGGTCGGTTCGTCACACCCCCGAGGCGCGGAGTTCCTCCCGCACACGGTCAACCGTCCGCTCGACGCCCGCGCGGGAGATGTCGAGGTGCGTCACCATCCGCACCCCGCGGGCTGACGTGCCGGCGCCGGCCGGCGAGGCGAGCACCCCACGGGCGCGCAGTCGCGCGCAGAGGGTCTCGGCATCGGGCCCCGTCTCGATCTCGAAGAGGACGATGTTCGTCTCCGGCGGCAGCACGGACAGGCCGGGCAGCGCGGCCAGGCCGTCGGCGAGGAGCCGCGCGTGGGCGTGGTCCACGGCGAGCCGGTCCAC
>DYGJ01000097.1 GCA_020724765.1 Thermotoga sp.
GCTCAAGAAGACCACGGTGGAGGAACTGGCCCATGCGGCAGGCGTCGCCAAAGGAACCTTCTACCTCATCTTCCCCTCCAAGGAGACCCTCTACGGCCAGGTCCTCTTTCAGGAGATCACCCGCATGACCGCAAGGCTTGTGGAGCGCTCATTCCAAGCCACGGACGACATGCGGGAGGCCCTGGTCCGGTTTCAGGAGGAGGTGGTGTCACTCATCGAGAACGATGAGATCGTGCGTGCGCTCGCCGCGGACCCTCGCGAACTCGCCCACTTCTTGGCGGGACATCCGGACCTGCAAGAGTACCAGGCTCGCGCCATGGAGGCGTTGGCCCCGCTGTTCGGGAGAATCCAGAAGGCTCAACAGGCAGAAGAAATCATCGAAGGGGACGTAGCGGAGATTTTCGCCGTCCTCGGAATCATCAAGTTCCTCCCTCTTTACAGACAACACATCGCTCCCGACCTCTATCCCCGCCTGGTGCGGCGGATGAGCCAGGTGATCGCCGATGGGCTGACCTGCCCGGCGCGGGGGAAGGAATGACGGGCATGGTCCGCATGGCGTGGCGGAACCTGTGGCGGCACCCCCAGCGGACGCTCCTCATGACAGGGATCGTCGCGTTCGGGAGTCTCGTGATCCTCATCCTGTTCGGAGTCACCGACGGATTCGTCGGCTCGATGACCGCGGCGCAGGTCGCGGAGAACCAGGGAAGCTTCCAGGTACGGACTGCTGCGTACGCCGATGACCCGGTCCTGGAGAACGCCCTCTCTCCCGAGCAACTCACGGCAGCCCAGGCAGCGCTGACGGGGATGCGGCTCGCGGGGATCGCGCCGCGCCTCGAAGTGGGGGCGATGCTGCGAAGCGCCTACGGAACCGACGGGGTCGCCCTGCGGGGCGTTGACCCGATCGCCGAGAAGTCGGTGACGCACCCTGACGAGATGATCGCCGACGGTCGGTACCTCATGGGAAGCGGGGAGATCCTCCTCTCCTCCGTGCTGGCCGAGGAACTCGATGTGCGGATTGGAGAACGAATCGTCGTCGTGGTGGGCGGAAGCGCGGGGGTGAAGTCGCAGGCGTTCGTGACGGTCGGCCTGTTCCGCCCAACGATCGTCGAGATGGAACGGGTGGCGATCGCGCCGCTCGACACTCTGAGGAAGCTGACGGGGATCGAGGGCGCGACGACGCTTGCGGTCAGTCTGCCAGGAGGAACGGCGGCCGGCCGTGCGGTCGCGGAAGCGCGTCGGCTCCTTGCTGCTCACCCCGACATCGCGGTCGCCGACTACTTCGACCTCAACCCGCTGGCGCGGGTGATGATCTCCGGTTCGACGATCAAGCTGATCCCGTTCGTGATCATGATCAGCCTCCTCGCCGGATTTGGGGTGGCCAACACCACGTTCTACTCAGTGCTGGAGCGCACGCGAGAGTTTGGAGTGATGACGGCGGTCGGGATGAGCCGGAAGACCCTCGCCGGGGTTGTGCTCCTGGAGTCAGCGCTCGTTGGAGCAATGGGGTTCCTCGTCGGGGGAGGGATTGGGTATGCGGGGCTCCTGTACCTCGGCCGAGACGGGATAGATTTCTCGTCGTTCGTACGCGACGTGGGCGGGTCGCTGGGAATGCCGACGGTGATTTACGCGGCGACGTCAGGCTGGTACTGGGTCGCGGCGTTCAGCGTGGTCGTGTTCACGGTAATCGCCGCTGCGTGGTACCCGGCGCGGCGGGCGAACCAACTGGAACCGGTGACCGCAATCCGCGAGGGATAAAGGAGAGAACGATGCGCCGAGTTCGAGCATTCCTTGTGGTCTTCGTCGTTGTCGCGAGCGTTGCCGTGGCGTCTGCCGCGGACGACATGCTCGATGCTGCCGCGATCCTGGTGCAGGTGCGTGCGGGCTGGCAGGGCGAGAGCTTCCACGCGATGATCGAGCTTGAGATCACGCTTTCGGGGGCGACAGAGCGCTACCGAATGGAGGTGTGGACGCTTGGCGAAGACCGGGCCCTCGTCCGCATTCACGAGCCGGTGGCCGATGCGGGATCGGGGTACCTCCAGGTGGGCGATGACCTGTGGTACTACAGCCCAGTGATCGGGCTCGCGCTCCCCCTGCCCGCGATGGGGTTGACGCAAGCGCTGTTTGGCGCAGGGCCGTCGCTCGACGACCTCGCCCAAGGGACGCTGTCCCGCGACTACGATGCTCGAGCGGAAACGATCACGGGCCCGACCGGCGAGCCACTGTACTTGCTCACGCTCGTCCCGCGGCCGGACGCGCCGGTCGTCTACGGGAAGCTCGAGGTCACGGTGACGACGGACTACGTGCCCTTGGAGATCGTGTACTACGACCAACGGGGTGGCGTCATCCGCACCGCGATGTTCGGCGAGTCGGTCCTCGTCGGGGAGGTTCTGTTCCCCACAGAGGTCGTGGTTGTGGACGCGAACGGCGACCGGGCCGTCCAGCGGATCCTTGACCCGGAGTTCAACATCGGGCTCGATGCGACGTTCTTCACCGTCGAGCGGCTAGAGGCGGGCGAATGAAGGTCGCGCTGCGGCATCTGGTGCGAAACCGGCGCCGAACGCTCCTCACGTTGCTCGCGGTGCTGATCCCGGTGTATTTCCTCGTGTTCATGTTCGGGTTCGCGAACGCGAACCTGCGGGACATGTTCGAGACAGCGACCCGGTTCGACACGGGGCACGCCCAGATCCGTGCCGTGCCGACGAAGGCGACCGGGTCAGCGATCCCGTTGATGCGCGATCCGTCCGATGCGCTGGCGGCGCTTGCGGAGGTTAAGGAGATCGAGTGGTGGACGGTGCGGCTCGATCTGCCAGCGATGGCGAGCGTCGGGGAGCGATCGCGGACGATCTACGTGCGAGGCATCGTGCCCGAGGAAGTCGATCCGGTCAGTGGGCTTGCCGATCGGATCGTCGCCGGGGAATCCCTCGCGACCGGCACGGGCGGGGTCGTGGTTGGCGAGGAGCTCGCCCTGCTTCTGAAGCTGGAGGTTGGAGACGAGATCGTCCTTCTCGGCGCGCACCCGGAGGCGGCGCTGGGCGCGATCCGGGCGCCGGTGGTGGGGGTGTATCGGGCACCCGAGGCGGCGCTCGGGCGGACGGTGATCTACGCCGACCTCTCCACGGCACGGCAGTTGGCGCGAAGCGAGACCGCGGCGACGGCGATCGTGCTCCGCGTCGCTGGCGTGACCGGCCCGGGGGACCAGACCGCGCTCGATCGCGCGGTCAACGATCTACGGGCAAACCTCCCAGCAGGGTATGAGGTGCAGGATTGGCTTGAACTCGTCCCGATGGTGGCAACCTACATGGGGATCCTGACCCCGGCGCTGCTGATCGTCGGGGCGATCTTCTTTGCCCTCGGTGGACTCGTGGTGCTGAACACGATCTACCTATCCGTGCTCGAACGCACGCGCGAGCTTGGGCTCATCCTCGCGCTCGGCGCAGCGCGGCGCCGGGTGGTGCGGATGATCCTTGCCGAGGCAGGGGCGATCGCCGTCGCCGGCGCCGTGGGCGGCGCGGTCACCGGAGTCGGCCTGATCCTGGTGGTGGAGGCGTTCGGTGGGATCCCCCTGTGGGGCGCGGCGGCACAGATGATGCGAGAGATAGGGATGTCGCCGGTGCTTCATCTGAGCGCCAACTTTGTACAGGTTGCACTCTCCACGGCATCGATGACGGCGGTTGCCGTTCTCGCTGCCTGGTGGCCGGCGCGCCGTGCGTCGAGGCTGGAACCCATGGAGGCCATGCGATATGTCGAGTAGCGCCGTGATGCGGACGGAGAAGCTTCAGAAGGTCTACCGGACAGGAGCGACCGAGACGCCGGCACTCCGGGGCGTCGATCTGGAACTCGAAGAGCGGGAGTTCACCGCAACCGCCGGACCGTCGGGGTCGGGGAAGTCCACCCTCCTCCACCTCCTCGGTGGGCTCGATCGGCCGACCGACGGGGAGATCTACCTCGATGGTCGGGCCATGTCGGGCCTGTCGAAGGACGAGCTGGCCCGGCTGCGCCTGACGCGGATCGGGTTCGTGTTCCAGGCCTACAACCTGATCCCGGTGCTGACGGTGGTGGAGAACACCGCGTTCGTCCTCGAACTGCAGGGGATCCCGTATCGAGAGCGGATCAGGCGCGCCCGGGCGATCCTCGCCGAGCTCAGGGTGGACAAGTATGCGGATCAGTTCCCGAACAGGCTCTCCGGCGGAGAACAGCAGCGGGTGGCCGTGGCGCGGGCCGTGGTCTCCGATCCGGCGATCGTCCTCGCCGATGAGCCGACGGCGAACCTCGACACGAAAACGAGCCTCGACCTCATCGACCTCATGCGGCGGATGAACGAGGAGCACGAGACAACGTTCCTCTTCGCCACCCACGACACACGGCTCCTCGACCGGGTAGACCGGGTGATCCACCTCGAAGACGGCCGCATCGCCCGCGACGAACGGGTACGATAGGCGACCACGACAGACCCGAGAGACGTGCCGACTCGAGAGAAGGAGAGAACCGTGAAGATGCTCGCCACGATGGTGACCAGCTTGGTGTTGGCCATGGGACTCGCCCTGCTGGGAAGCGGAGAGGAACTCCCTCCGTTTGACCTGACCGGGACGTGGGCCGTGATGCAGGTGACCTCGGACATCGTCGTCTATCCGTTCGTGGGACAACGCACACGCACCACGACCCTCATCCTGCACGTAGAGATGGGGCAGAGCGGGAGCAACGTCACGATGGCCGAAATCCACTGCCTCGTGGACACGGACGACGGAACGAACATGGTCGTCACGGAGATCCCGGAGGCGTTTCTGCGCTCGTTGGGCGTCGTCGAACGAACGGCGACGCTCCAGGCCACGGTTGACGGGTGGTGGTTCGTCGAGCCCTGGCCGACCGAGGTCCACGGGGCCAGCCTTGCAGATCCGGTGAACGATCCCCTGCCCACCACGGCGGATGATCCCCGCGTCTTCGACCAGGACGGCGATGGGAACCCGGGGATCACGGTGCGGGTGACGATTCTCGGCCTCATCTCGGGCGAGGTGTACGCCGTGCAGCGTCTGTCGAAGCTCCTCGAAGGGAAGGTGGTGACTCCTGATCTCATCCGCGGGCTCATCACGTGGACGAACGAGCAGGTGACAATCGGGGCAAGCAACCCATTTCTGAACACGAGCGGCGACGCTGAGATCGACCCGGTGCGAGAGCGGAGCTACTTCGTGGCAATCCGGGTTCCGCCCGAGACCACCTGCGACGATCTCAAGGAAAGCTGGCGCGCCCTGTTCGGTCGATAGCCGCCTGTGCGTGAGGAATGGCCCGCGGAGGTCGCCGCGGGGACGATCGTAGCGTCGGGGTTCATCCCCGACGGCCTTTGGGGGTCAGCGCGAAGACCTTCGCAGACGGGTCGCAACGTTACGCGACCCGTTTCTCCTGAACGTGGATGCCCCGCCCCTTCCATGTACCCCGTCCCCAGAGGTGCCAGGCGAGCGACCGGAGCGCGATCCCCGTCACGAGGAGAATCGTTACCGGGTAGAGGAGGACTTGAACCAGGGGCGTCCGGAACCTCATCGAACAGAGCGCCCACGTGAAGAGCGACAACCCGATCGTAGCCGCCGCGGGGAGCACAATTCCGTCGGGCACTGCGCCTCCGGCGATCCGCAACGCGACGACGAACAACGGTTGCCACGCCAACCACAGAAGCCACGTCCACACGAACAGGAACAGAGGCACGTTGTAGCGAAACACCGGGAACAGGTTCTTCGCCAATCCGCGCGACGTCTCTGTCCACCCTCGGTACATTCGCGTCGTGACGCGCCCGGATCCGTCGAGGAACCGCCATCCAAGGCCCGCCCGCTGCACGTTGCGCGCCAGGGCGAGGTCGTCCAGCACCTGGGCGCGGATCGCGGCGTGGCCGCCGACCGTCGCGTACACCTCCTGGCGAAAGAGCATGAACTGCCCCACCGCGGTCGGTGTTCGCCGGGGGAGGATGAACGGGACGAACGTGTGGATGGTCCAAGCGAGGATCGGGATCACGAGCGTCTCGCCACAACTTCCCATCGCCTGACGGGGCAGGACGCTCAGCCCGCCCGCCCTCTCGGCCTCGAAGGCTTGAACCGCGTCACGCAATGCAGACGGATGGTGCACCGTATCGGCATCTGTGAACAGAAGAATGTCGTTTTGGGCGGCTTGGGCGAGCTGGTGGCACGCCCAGTGCTTGCCGAGCCATCCCGTAGGGAGGGGCGTGCCAGGGATGACGCGCAGGGGACCTGGCGACCGCGCTTCGATCGCCTGCAGGAGAGAGCCTGTCCCGTCGCGGGAGTCGTCGTCGAGCACGACCACCTCGAAGTCCGGGTAGTCCTGCTGGAGGAGGGATTCCACACAGGCGACGATGTTCCGCTCTTCATCCCGGGCTGGGACGAGGATGGAGACGGCAGGGTGCTCGGACAGTGCCCGGTGCCTACCGAGCCGCCGCATCGTCACGAGGTTCGTGAGGGCAATGGCGGCCAACACCGCCATGAACACGACCAGGCTCCACTCGTGGGAAACGAGGAAGCTCACGCGGATCCCTTTCTCGGACGCCACCGCGGCGGCAATCGGAGTTCCCGCCGGTGCGTCCAGACAAGCAAGGCGAAGTTCGCCCCCAGGATAGCGAGAAGCCATAGCTCTGATCCTCGCAGGAGGAGGAAGAGAGCCGCGATCGGGAACGAGAGGACCACCGTCCACGCATCCACCGCCTGCACGGTCCGAACAAGGGCGAACGACAGGCCGAGCACGATCGGAACCTCCCAGTAGGTGAGAGCTGTCCAGGCACCGAACGTGCTGGCGACGGCCTTCCCGCCCCGGAAGCCGAGCCAGGGGGAGAACGCGTGGCCGAGAAGAGGAGCCAGGGCCACCGGAAGAAGGGGCCAACCCCAGAGATCCCCGAGGGCGCGGGCGAGCGCGACGGGAGCGGTGCCTTTGACGACATCGAGAACGAGGGCGAAGAGGCCGATTCGCCATCCCCCGGCTCGCCAGGCGTTGGTGGCGCCAGGGTTCCCATCGCCGTAGCGGCGGATGTCAGCCTTGGCCCCCATCCTTCCCAACCAAACGGAGAACGGGAGCGATCCCAGCGCGAAGCCGAGAAGGGAGAACAGGGCGACCGTCAC
>DYGJ01000001.1 GCA_020724765.1 Thermotoga sp.
GAGCGGGAGGTGTTCGAGCGGGTGACCGAGGCCCGTTCGGCATCGATGAAGGCGCGGACGCCGAAGGAACAGGCCGAGGCGGACAACGTCCTCGCCGGGACCCTCAAGTCGCTGTTCGCCGTGGTCGAGAACTACCCCCAGCTGAAGGCGAACGAGAACTTCACCTCTCTCCAGAGATCCCTCGAGGGGCTGGAGGAGGAGATCGCCCGCTCCCGTCGCTACTACAACGCGGTAGTGCGCGATCTGAACACCGCGATCAAGGTGTTCCCCCAGAACCTGATCGCGAACCTGTTCCGGATCCAGGAGCGGGAATTCTACATGCTCCCCTCGGAGGCGATGGGGGAGCCGCCAAAGGTGGACTTCAGCCGATGAAGCGGATCACCCTCGTCCTCGCACTCCTTGTCTCCGTTCTCGGCGTTGGGGAGGAGATCCGAGATTACCTCGTCCGGGCGGAGATCCGGGAGGGCGGGGTCGTCGTTGTCCACGAGGAAATCGGCGTACACTTCGACGTCGCGCGCCACGGGATTTTCCGCGAGATCCCCATCTCGTACCGCCTCCCCACCGGAGAGACGTACCGGCTAGGGGTCACAGTGGACGAGGTGCTGGCAAACGGCAGCCCCGTTCCCTACCGGCAGTACACGGAAGGAAGGAACCTCGTTCTCAAGATCGGCGATCCGGACCGGACCGTGCGCGGCCTGGTCACGTACACCGTCCGCTACCGCGTGGCGCGCGCCCTGCGCCGCTACGACGGCGAGATCGAGCTCTACTGGAACGCGGTCGGGACGGATTGGGCTATGCCCATCGCCCGGGCCCGGGTGGAGATCACGTTCCCCCCTGTGATCAGCCCCACCGACGTGCGGGCCCTGGGGTTCCGCGGGCCGTACGGGTCCACCGACCCGTTGGAGCTGGGGTGGGAGAACGGCCTCCTCGCGGGAGAGGCAGAGGGTCTCCGGGCCCGGGAGGGGATCACAGTCGCGGTGCGGATCCCGGAGGGAGTGGTGACCCTCCCTGGGGTGTGGCAGGGGTTCCTGTGGTTCCTCCAGGACAATTTGTACGCGGGGATCCCGATCCTCGTCTTCGCCGGGATGTTCGCCCTGTGGTGGAAGCGGGGGCGCGATCCGAAGGTAGGTTCGGTGGCCCCCGAGTACAAGCCAATCGAGGGTCTGGGACCGGCCGAAGCCGGGGTTCTCCTCGACAACCGCGCCGATCCCCGGGACTTCGCGGCGGGGATCCTCTCTCTCGCCACGAAGGGCCACCTCGTGATCCGCGAGATCTGGACGGACGACAAGGCCCGCGAGCCGGACGACTTCGAGCTCGTGGCCACGGAGAGCAGTCTTCCCCTTACCCCGTACGAGAAGGCGTTGCGGGAGAACCTTCTCGGGGAGGCGACGGAGCGGAAGATCTCCGACCTCAAGTACAAGCTGTACGACAAGATGCCCGGGCTCAAGGCCCGCCTGTACATGGACCTCAGCGAGGACGGGTACTATGTGGGCAACCCGGACCATGTGCGCGGCGCCTACTACGGGCTCGGCATCGGGTTCATCGTCCTGGCTGGGTTCCTCGCCTACTTCACCCAGTCCCTGTACCTCGGCCTCACCCTCGGCGTCTCCGGACTCATCGTGATTGGCTTCGCCCCGATCATGCCCAAGCGGAGCGGGAAGGGGATCGAGGAGTTGCGTCTCGTGCTCGGGCTTCAGGAGTACATCCGCCGTGCCGAGGTAGACCGGATCGAGTTCGCGGCGAGAGAGAAGCACTTCGACGAACTCCTCCCCTACGCGATGGCCCTCGGCCTCACCGAGCTGTGGACGAAGAAGTTCGACGGTCTCCTGGCCAAAGCGCCGGACTGGTACCAAGGCCGGTTCCCCACGTTCGCCCCGTACTGGTTTGGGATGCGCCTGGTGACGCTTCAGAACAGCGCCTACACCGCGGCCACCGCGGCCCCACGGCAGACGCGGAGCGGCGGATGGAGCGGCGGCTCGGGGTTCGGCGGGCGCGGGTTCTCCGGCGGCGGGATGGGCGGGGGGGGCGGCCGCTCCTGGTGACGCGATGAACGCGACTTCGTGGCTCATCTTCGCTCTTCTCGCCGCAGTGACGCTGATCGTACTCTGGCAGCGGCGGACCCAACGCCTGGCCAGAGGGCTGGCCCGCGTGGACGCGGCGTGGCAGGATCTAGAGAAGACCCTTGCTGAACGGATCGCGGCCCTCGAGGAGATGCACGCCGCACTGGAACGGGCGGGGTACGTCCCAGAGGGTCGTCCCCGCCTACGCCAGGTCGTGACTGCGCTGAAGGAAGCCCGCGGTCCACGGGCCCAGGCTGAGGCTGACCTGGCCGTAGAGAGCGTGCTGCACGACATCTACCGCGGCCTCCCCCGGGAGCGGATCGAGGCCATCCGCAGCGCCCAGAACCGACTCGCCCAGGCGGACGAAGAACGGGACATCGCCCGAACCAGGTACAACGATCTCTCCTTGAGTCTGGCCCTCCTGGTGCGGCGATTTGTGTACCGCTCGATCGCCCGCCACCGCCGCATCGTCCCTCCCGAGCCGTTTCTCCTTCCCGGTGAGGAAACGGACTACGTGCGGCGCCATCTCGGCCATCCCTGATCATCATTGACGGTCACCGCCTGGCGAGTATAGTCAAGGCGATTTCGCAATCTTCTGGAGGTGGCAGGGATGAAAGTCGTTGGTGTGGCGGTTCTGATGGCGGTTCTGTTGGCGGGCTGTCTGGCCTTGGGTCAGCCCAAGTACATCGTCCTATCGGACATCGCATGGGCACCGTTCGAGTGGGTGTCCGAGAAAGGCGCCTACCTCGGGTTCGATCTCGATGTGATGCGTGCGATCGCGATCCTTGAGGGATTCGAGATCGAGCTTCGCGACACGCCGTTCGACTCGATCATCCCCGCGATCATCGCGGGACGAGGGGACATCGGGGCATCGGGGTTCACGATCACCGAGGAGCGGGCATTGGTGATCAACTTCTCCGAGGCGTATTGGGATTCTAACCAGGCGGTCGTGGTTCGTGCGGGATCAGGCCTTGACCTGGATATGGTCGCGTCGCCGGGACGCCTCGTGGGTGCCCAGCGCGGCACGACCGGGTCGTTCTGGATCGAGGATGAGTGGGTACCTCTGGGCGTGACCCTCGTGGAGTACGAGACCTACCCTGAAGCGATCCTTGACCTCCTGGCGGGGCGGATCGACGGCATCGTCCAGGACGTCGACCCGTCCAAGATGGCTGTCCTTCAGTACAAGGGCCAGATCGAGATCGCGGGCGTGGTGGACACCGGCGAGCAGTTTGGGTTCCTGGTCGCCAAGGACGATCCAAAGGAGCTTCTCCCCCGCATCCACCGTGGCGTAGCAACCCTCAAGGATCTTGGGGTGTGGGATCTGCTTATCGAGGCTTACTTCGGGCCATCCCTCGGCGCGATCGAGTCCGCATGGGAGAAGTGCATCGACATCCTGCTCGTGGATCGCGATCCGCTTCGGTACGCCCAGTGTCTGACCGCTGAGCTGAGGCCGTAACCGACCGAGGGGAGGGGCCTCGGGCCCCTCCCCTTCCATACTTCGTTGGACCTCAGCGTCTGGACCGAAGTTGCACCGCACGTCCCCGTTCTTCTGCGGGGCCTTCTTGTCAACATCCAGCTTCTCCTGGGCCTGATCTCCCTTGGACTGGTCGTGGGCGTGGTCACGGCGCTGATTGAGGTCTACGCCCCCCGACCGGTGGGGATAGTAGCGGGCGCGTACACGTGGTTCTTCCGCGGGGTTCCAGAGATTGTGCTGCTGTTTCTGTTCTACTTCGGCCTATCGCAGTTCGGGGTGCCGGTATCCGCCTTCTTCGCTGCCGTACTTGCGCTGGGGCTCCGCTCGTCGGCCTACCAGGCCCAGATCTTCCGTGGAGCGTTTCAGTCGATTCCTCACGGGCAGATGATGGCTGCCCGGGCGTTGGGCCTGGGTCGATTGAGAGCCATTGTGCACGTGGTCCTTCCCCAAGCGCTACGGCTCTCGCTGGCCGGGTGGTCGAACGAGTTCTCGTCGGTGCTCAAGGACACGACCCTCGCCTGGGGGATCGGAGTCGTGGAGATCATGCGCCAGGCGAGCTACATCCGCGCGCGGAACTTCACGCTCACACTGCCCATCTATGTCACGGTGGCGCTGATGTTCCTCGTGCTTACCTACGTCGGCAACCTCGCGATTGGACTTGCAGAGAGGAAGCTGCGGGTACCGGGTCTGGAGGGGCAGAGGTAACCGATGGCGCTGCTTCGGGTGGAGAATCTGCACAAGCGGTACGGGCACGAGGAGGTCTTGAAGGGCGTCACGCTAGCCCAAGACGCGGGAGAGACGAAGGTGGTGATCGGCCCATCGGGGACAGGCAAGTCCACGCTTCTGAGGTGCATCAACCGACTGACCGAACCTGACCAGGGCCGGGTGTGGCTGGAGGACACGGAGATCACGTCGCGTCGGACCGACATCAACAGGGTTCGGGCCAAGATCGGGTTCGTCTTCCAGGACTTCAACCTGTTCACGCATCTCACCTCACTGGACAACGTCCGGCTGGGCCTGATGAAGGTACGGGGGATGCCCCGAGCGGCGGCCACGGGACGGGCGATGGCAGAACTCGAACGGGTGGGGTTGGCCGCAAAAGCCAACGCTTACCCCGCCCAACTGTCTGGCGGCCAGCAGCAGCGGGTGTCCATCGCCCGCGCCCTAGCCATGGACCCCAAGCTCATCCTGTTCGATGAGCCCACGAGCGCCCTCGACCCCGAGCTCATCGGGGAGGTCCTGTCGGTGATGATCCAGCTCGCCCGAGATGGGATGACGATGATCGTGGTCACCCACGAAATGGGGTTCGCGCGCAGCGTGGCTGACGAGATCGTGTTCATGGAGGGCGGGGTGATTGTGGAGCAGGGCACCCCAGACAAGATGTTCCGCTCTCCCGAGGTGCCCCGAACGGGAGAGTTCCTGCGCAAGATCAGCGACCTGTACGGGGAATCTCGATGAACCTCGTCTTCGACCCAGCCTGGCTGCCCCGGCTTGGCCAGGGCGTCTTGCTCACGGTGCAGCTTACCCTCTACTGCATGGGCCTTGGGGCCGTGCTGGGAGCGGTGCTGGGGCTGGTGCGGGTGTACGGTGGCGGGCGATGGTCCCCACTGTACTGGGTAGCGAGCGCCTACATCCACTTCTTCCGCGGGACACCCCTTCTCGTTCAGCTACTTGGAATCTACCTCGGACTCCCAACGGCCGGGATCCTCGTGGGGCCGTTCCTGGCCGGCCTGCTGGCGATGACGCTCAACACGGCAGCGTACCAGGCGGAGTATTTCCGGGGGGCGATTCAGTCTGTGAAGTCAGGCCAGATGATGGCCGCGCGGGCCCTCGGAATGAGCCGCGCCCAGGCGATTGGCCACGTGATCATGCCCCAGGCCTTGCGGTTGATCATCCCCCCCTGGTCGAACGAGCTCATCTACATGCTCAAGTACTCGTCCATCGTCTCCATGACCGCCCTCCGCCCGGAGACGATGGACCTGTTCGGAGTCGCGCGGTCAATCGCCGCCCGGAACTTCCGGTACTTCGAGGTTTACATCCTTGTTGCCCTGTTCTATTTGGCGATGGTCCTCATCCTCACGGTGGCCCTGAGGTGGGTCGAGCGACGGGTGCGCATCCCCGGGCTGGGAACCCCGGGCCGGGGAATCTAGGGTCTCAGCCAGGCTTGCAGCAGATCGTCCAGCGGCACCGGGCTCTCCTCGCTCAGGACCCGCAGAAGGTCGGCGCCCGTTGCCAGTCTCCACTGGAACTCGTCACGGTACAGGCGTAGCGCCCCGAAGAACGCCTCGTCGCCCATCCTCTCCCGCAGTGAGTGGAAGAACAAGGCCCCGCCCGAGTAGACGATTCCCCCGTAACCCTCACCCCCTGGAAACGCCCACAACGGGCTCGTGATCCCGGCCGTCTTGTTCCGCAGCTGCCCCCCGGCGTAGCCCGATTCCCAGTAGTACAGGATCTCTGGGAACCGTCCCTCTGACTCGAAATAGAGGCCTGAGGTGTACGTGGCGAGCGCCTCGTCTACCCACGGCTCGGCGACCTGGTCGTTCCCAACCTCGGCGTACCACCATTGGTGGGCAACCTCATGGGCGAAGATCATTGGGAAGAACAGAGAATCGAGCGGGTACCGATCGTAGTAAGTCTCTCCGGCAAGAATGAGGCCGGGGTATTCAATCCCTGCCGCTCCGCGCAGGGGAACAGCGACCACATCAAGCCCCGAAAACGGATGAGGGCCAAGGTGGTTCACGAACACAGCGATCGCCTTCGCAGTGACATCGAGCGCTGCCCAGCCTGCCCGCTTGTGTCCGGCCCGGTAGAAACTCCGCACCTCAACTCCTCGCACCGAGGTCGTCTGGACCTCGTACTCGTGAAGGAGAACGAACGCCAGTTCGCGCAGGTTCTCACCTTCGATACGATACCGGCCAGAGGCAATCTCAACCTCGGTTCCGCCTGCAACAACCGTCCAGCCCTCGGGGACGGCAAGGTCCACCTTATAGTCCGCGACCTCGGCCACGATCGAGTCCCCCCACGGGAACACGGGATGGGCGATCCACGACCCATCCCACGGAGCGAGGATCGGATACGCTTGCGAGAGGACAACCGTGTGCGCCGACCTGGCGTAGGACCCATACCCCCCAGCGCGAACGAACTCCGGAACCTTCCCCCGAAACGCGAGGGTAACGGAGAACGCCTGCCCTGCGGTCGCGGGGAGGGCCAAGGTGACCGTCGTCGGCTCGACCGACTCCCAGGTCACGGAAGCTCCTTCCACCCACGCGTCGGTCACATGAAGGCGGTCAGCCCCAAGTGCCGCGGGGTACAGACGAAACACGGCCTCCGGCCAGTCCACCGGTGCGAGCCCGCTGACCGTGGTCTGGCCGAGGATCTCTCCAGTTGCATCCACGGAGATCTCCATCGCGTAGTGCAGGTTGGCCGCAGCGGCGGCGACAGCAACGACGCAGAGAGGTACGAGAAGGACTAACCGCCGCACCCACAGCCTCCGCCCGACGGCTTGGGTGGCGGACCAACCGCGGGCAGGATCACGTGCAGCACCGCGGCCGAGCGCCCCACAGCTCCGCGATCATCCACCACCGTCAGGGTCACGGTGTACACGCCCTCCTGGTGATAGACATGCTCCGGGCTCCACCAGGTCGACGTCTCCCCGTCGTCAAACTCCCACAGGGCCTGAACCACAACCCCATCGGGATCGTCTACGTCCGCTGTGAACCACACCACGTCCCCCGTCTGAGGCTGAGCGGGATACACCCGTAGCCGCACAGAGGGTGGCGTGTTCTCAGGAAGGGAGAACAACTCTTCGGGCGACAAGTACCACGGGTCGATCTGCCCGGGTGCCCTCCACGGGACGCGGCCGAGGAACACGCCACGGGTGAACTGTCCATCCTGATCGAGGGGTGGGAACCCGGGCAGCACCGGAAGGACAACTCTCTCCCCACCCTCTCCCCACCACCACACGAGAACCCACCACTCCTCTCCAGAGCGGGCAAGTTCGACGGAAAAGCCCAACGACGCGAGCCGTCCAGCGACAAACAGGGAGAGCTGGCGATCCTCCCACCCGAGTCGCATCGGGCACCCGCCGCACCCAAGCCGCCAATCTGCCAAGATGGCTTCAATCTCCGCCACCCGGGAAGTGGCCACACCGATCGGCCACGGTCCGACAACCACACCCAGAGTTACAATGCCGATCAGGAATAACGTTCGCACAACTCATCCCTCCTCCGGACGGCGAAGGAACGTCGGGATGTCGAGGTCCTCGTCGGCCGTTCGCCGGGGGATCACGGGACGGACCCGTTCTTTCTTCTTCTCCTCCTCCTCCTCGACGGCGACTCCGCGAAAGTCGGCGGCAATCACGGTGACCTCCACTGCGCCACTGTTTTGAGCTTGGATCACTGCCCCGAACGTGATATCCGCTTCTGCCGCTGCGGACTTGCGAATCGACTCAGCCACCTGGGTCACTTCGGTCAAGGTGAGATCCTCGCTGCCGGTGATGTTGAGAAGAACCCGCCGCGCCCCCTTGATCGTCCCCCCTTCAAGGAGGGGGTTTGTCACGGCGGCTTTGGCCGCGCGGAGGGCGCGGTTTTCCCCATGAGCCTCCCCCATGCCCATCATCGCCGTTCCTGCACCGCGCAACACCGACGCCACATCCGCGAAGTCCAGGTTCACCAGGCCAGGCACGGTGATGAGGTCGGAGATCCCCCGCACGCCGCGCAAGAGCACGTCATCAGCGAGTTCGAACGCCTCGGTGACCGAGATGTTGGGAGCGATCTCCAGCAGCCGATCGTTGCGAACCACGATAAGGACATCGGTCTTCTCCCCCAAGCGCGCCAGCCCAGCCTGTGCGCGTTGAGATCTCAGCTCTCCCTCAAACGAGAACGGCAACGTGACCACACCCACCGTGAGCGCCCCCCGCGAGCGGGCGATCTGGGCCACGACCGGCGCAATGCCTGCGCCCGTCCCTTTGCCAAGCCCGCACGTCAGGAACACGAGGTGGGCCTCGGCAATGAGGTCCTCGATCTCCCCCGCCGCTTCCTCGGCCGCCCGGCGCGCTTTCTCGGGGTCCCCTCCTGTGCTCCGGCCGTGGGTCACCCGCTCTCCAAGGAGCAGGCTCGATCCGCTGCGAAAGGCCGATAGCACTTGACGATCGGTGTCGAGGGCCGCAAGGCGGACCCCAGCCAGTCTTGCCTCACGCATCCGGGCAAGCGCGTTGATCCCCCCACCCCCGATCCCGAGGACAAGAATCCGTGCCGGAGTCACGGCCTCGCGGACGAGGGACGTTTTCTGGGGAGAGGACGCTTCGGTCGCCTCGCCAAACGGAAGCTGACGCTCGTCGCCTGGGTCGACCAGGTGCACCTCCAGTTCACCAAAGACCGTGCGTACCGCCTCGACGAGCTTCCCCATCTTGCGCTGGACGTACTCCTTCTTGAACGACGACTCGATCTCAATGAGCAGGGCGCCGCGTTCCCGACGAACCTTGCCTATTGGCACAGGAAGGCACGCACGCAACATCCGGTCCTGAACTTCTCCTAGGAGTTGCCTCCACTTCTGGGCAAACTCTTCTTTCCCTCGTTCGCGGTCCATGGCCTATCAACCATTGTGGCGATCGCCGCAGAACCCGTCAACTCGCGGACCGCACCAATTCGGGGATCGGTTGGAAGTGGTGGACCACGGTTCGCGCTGCTGCTGCCACCTCTGGCACCTTGGGGGCGTACGCGATCGCGTGCCCCACGGCCCTGAACACCGGGATGTCGTTCAGATGATCCCCCACAAACGCGATCTGGTCGAGGGAGAGACCCAACCGGCTGGCCTGCTGCTCGACGACGCCGAGCTTGTCCGCCAGGCCCACCCGGACTACCGCCTCTCCGGTGAACCGCCCAGCGGCGGTGAGAAGTTCGTTGGCCACCGCGAACGAGAGGGCGAGATCCCTCCGCACCCACTCCGCAACGAGGCTCACCCCCGAGGAAACGATCCCCAGGATATAGCCAGCCCGACGGAGCTCGGTGAGCGCTTCCGGCACGCCGGGGGCATAGGGCGGCGGGAGCAACGCGGGCATGACGCGGGCAACCGGAACCCCGCGGAGGAGAGCTGCGTTCTCTCTCACCCAGTTCGGATACTCGTCCAGTCGCCCGCGGTAGCGATCGAGAAGCTCATCCCACAGCGGTCCCACTCCTGCAGCGGCCCCAAGCGCGCCCCAGGTCGACTCGAAGGCGACCCCATGGTAGCGAACGAGGGTTCCGTCGAGATCGAAGAAAACCGCGCGGATCACGGACTAGAGATGAGCCTGATCTCCCGTCCTAGTCCGTGCTCAGCGAGCACCCCTGCTGGAACCTCAAGCGCCATTGTGAACGGATCAGCTGCCCCGTACAGGTCCTTCGAGTCTGCCTCCATCGTGTTCCGACCAAGGAATGCTCCATCAACAGCGAAAAACACGATGTCAAGCGGAAGAAAAACATTCTTCATGTGGAACTGGCTGGGCACTGGCTCCTCGAACACGAACAGGATGGAAAGGTCCTTTCCCATCTCGACGGGAATCCCCTGGAACCCGATGAACCGCTCGTGGGGAAGAGCAGCCACACGTGCGGAAAGACTCACCCGCTTCCCAGAAGCATCCTCCAAGGTCAGCACCCGGTCATGCATAGTTCCCACGACACCCGGGAGGCCTGGGTAGAAACCGCGATCCATGAGCGGAGCCGGATCCTGACCTCCTCCGCCAAACGGGATCGGAAGATCACCGATTCCATCACCATCGGCGTCTCTGCCCGCGTAGTCGGAATACCAGTTGCCTCGACCGTAGGGCGCCCACGTGTTCTTACCCAGATCACGCGCAGCTCGACTGTGCCCCCACAGGAGGTTCTCGTAGATCTGGGTCCCGGTGGTCTCGGTCCCAAAGTACAGGCTATCTGTACAGCGGTAGAGCACATTGTGGCGGACAACGTTGTCGGTGGGGGTGGCTTGAGAGTAGGCCTCTTCGAAGATGATCCCGATGTTCGCCCGCGCGATGAGGTTTCGCTCGTAGAGCCCGTACGAAGCGACAGAGGAGATCCCATATCCCACTTGCACCATGGACGAGTAGGCCACCCGGGGGTGGCTCGCCCCGCCCTCGATGAACACGGCAACATCGGACTCGGTAAATGCACACAGCTCGACCACGGCCCCGCGCGACGTCTCAATCTCGACCCCGTGGCGGTTTTGGTAGAACAGACCCTGTTGGATCAACGTATCCTGCGCTCCCCCTGTGATGCGGACTCCCACCGGGTTCGCAGCGAAAACGTTGTTCCTGATGACCACGCCATCGGAGCCATTCACCACGATCCCCTCGATCTGGTTGGCGTACACCCCGCAGTTCTCGATGTGCACACCATCCGAGAGCAGTACGGAGATACCAGCCTGAACACAGTTCGCGATTCGTGGCGAGTCAACGACCACCGTGTCCGGCGAGGAGAAGATGAGAATGCCGTTGCCCTGAGCACGAGAGATGTCAGCATTTTCGATCCGCACACCCTCCGAGAGGACGACCATGATCCCATCCCCTCGGTCGATCTTCGCCCCGCGCAGGGTCACGTCGCGGCATGCAGCGAGCATGATGTAACCTGCGGCGACGTCCTCGAGGGTCTGATTGGAAAGACCGTAGTAGTAACGGACTTCCTGGCCGTTTACCGTGTTGGTGGGTTCCACAGCGTGTCGAAAATGCTCTTTCTCCAGACCCAGGACCTGGAGCCCAATCCCTCGCACGCCGAGGAAGTTGTCTCGCACCGTGATGTCCCGCGACGTTCGGATGAGCATCCCGTTAATGCTGTCTGTAACCGTACAATCCTCAATCGTTCCCCCGCTCGTATTGGCAAGGTAGATCGCCGCACCGCGGGTGTCCATCGCTCCGGTTACCATGCACCCGCGAACGACGAACGAGGCTGTGGTGCCCTCAATGCGGATCCCATAGAGATCCCCTGAGGACACACGGACCTGCCAGCCTACGATCAGATAGGGATCACCCGGCGTGCCCGTCCCTCCGATCACCCCGTTCTCGGCAGTGAAGTCAGCATCGCTGAGAATGACAATGGGGCCGCGCTCCGCGGCGACACCCATAGCAAAGACTAAACCCACCAACAGAACCCCGATTGCCCTACGCATCGTGCCTCCTTATCCTTGGGAGAGGATAGCGATTGTGCGAAGACTAAGCAACCGATGTGGATCTTTGGAGGAGGGGAGATGGATCTCCACCGAATGAGTTGGGTTGAAGCAAGAGAGGCACTGCACACAGCGCGAGTCGGACTCCTGCCCGTGGGGTCCACCGAGCAACACGGGCCGCACCTCCCGTTGGGAACGGACCACCTCACCGCAGCCGAGGTGGCGAGGAGGGCGAGCACCCGAGGCGGGTGGATCGTGCTTCCTACCGTTCCGGTTGGAGTTTCCGAGCATCATCGCCAGTTCTGGGGAACGCTGTGGGTGGAACCGAGCGTTTTTCGGGACTACGTGGTGGGGATCGCGCGGTCTCTTGCTAGCCACGGGGTTCGACGGCTGGTGCTCGTGAATGGGCACGGAGGCAACACCGCAGCCCTCGACGAAGCTGCTCGGAAGCTGCGCCGTGAGAATATCTTCAGCTATGTGTTCTCGTGGTGGCGGACGATTCCCGAGGTGATCGCGGAGACCATCGACGTCGGCGGGTCTCACGCCGGTGAGCTGGAGACTTCAGCCGTGCTTGCCTTCGCTCGTGAGTTGGTCGTTTCAGATCGCTACTCCGACGCAGCCGCCGCATCGGCTCCGGAGTGGGGGAAGCGCCTCCACGGGGTTGAGGTCGGGTTCGACACCCGCGACTTCTCCCCCAACGGGGCAGTGGGTGATCCGTCTCGCGCCACAGAAGACAAAGGCCAGAAGGTGCTGACGGCAGCCGCAGAACGGCTGGACGCCTTCTGTCGGTGGCTGGCCGAAGAACCAGAGGAGAACCTCCGAGCCCAACCGCACATATCCTGACAGAAGGCTTCGAAGTCGGAGCCCGCTGCTCCAGGAGGGCGGGGTACAGACGGCCGTGTCCGAAGCTCAGTACGGGGCGCGCGGGGGCACCTAGAACCAGATTTTGCAGCCCAGGTCAAACCATTCGAGGGGTTCGGCCTTGACGAAGTTCCACTGCCCCCTTATGAACGCTGTGACGTTGGGGGACACGGGCACATCGAGCTTGAGCCGGATCCGCTGCAGGCCAAACAGGATCCCTTTCGTCACGAACCACAGCTCCGCGCTCCACGAGACCGCGCCCCCGCAGCAGCCCGGCCCGGTGGAGGTGATCCCCGCGTACTCGAACTCGTGCGCGTAGAACGTGACGTCGGTCATGCTTTCCACTGCGTCCGGGTCGAGCGCGGTCACGAGCCGCAGCTTCCCGCGGTCAAGCGCGCAGGTGATCCCCCATCCGTACAGCGCGAGTCCAGAGAAGCCGTGGTCGGTCCAGATCACATCTCCGTACACCATGATGCACCCCGAGATCCGTGGCCACCGCCCCGCAAGCGAAACGGTCTTGGTCTCGAGTGTTAACACGACTCCAATCTCCGCAACCAGATCGCAGCACGCAAGAGAGACGGATCTCATCTCAAGAGCGAGGCGTTCGGGGCCGCGACACGCGGAAAGAGTGACACTGGCATCGAGGACCAGGCCGCAGCAGAACGCCGGGAGGCCTGTAGCCACAGCCGTGACCCGGCCCAGCCCGAAGCCGGTGCAACAGTCCCACAAGTCCACGGTGATCGTGAACGGGTCCCAGCGGAGGTAGAGCCGTTGGTTGATGAACACCCCCGGAAGGAGGTTCGCGGTACAGCATGGCTCATCCCGAGTCGCGATGAGGTCAGCAGGCAGGATCACGGCCACACCACCCGTTACCGTAACCTTCCCGTAGACACACACCTCTCTGCTGTACGAAGAACTGGCGGTAGGCCATCCCGGGTGATTGGGCAAGATGACCTCCACCCTGTTCTCCACCGTCGCGCCGCCCCCGATGCGCACGCGGTAGTGGTCTTCATGCCCGTGGTACTTGGCAGGCCCCGTGATGCTGACCACCGGTCCTTGGACCCAGACCATTTCGCCATCCTGAAGATGGGCGTTGAACCAGCGCGTCACGCTCCCCGGACAGCTCAGAGCGGTGGGATACCCACAACACCCTCCAGAAGAGAGATTCGATGGAGACGAGACCGCCACTTCCGCTACCGAATACCCTCCATCTCGCGGCCCACCGGAGGTCCACCGATACCCCTTGATCGTCCCTTGCACACAGACCGCCTTGCCCACCCACGATTCCCAGAACCTCGCACCGAACGCTTCCTCGAACTTGGGAAGGTTCGACGCCGAGATGTGCACGTCGAACCGATCGGGATCCGAAGAGGGTCGGCCGACGTAGAGCCTCAGGGGGCCGGTGTGTTCGTAGCCGACGACCGGCCCCTGTACATACAGCACGCGGCCGATGTGCCGCCACGCTTCGTACCAGAAAACCGTGTTTGAGCACGGCCACGGGCCGAACTTATCCCTGTCAGAGGAGGTGTACTCGCCCAACGCCGACCAATGGTTCACGGTCAGTCGCATCAGTCCCCCGTTGTGTTTCATCTCAGCGCTGATCCACGCTTTGCGGTACCGGACGTCCTGAGCGTGAAAGGAGACCCTCCCTCCTAGGTTGAACTGGCCAAAGGTTCCCGACAGATAGAAACTCTGGTAGCGGAGACCATCGTGGTAGAACGTAGATTCGCTCTCGACGCGGAGCCCAGCGATCGTCCCCTTGAGGGTGAGTTCGCTTTCCTGGATCCCGACGGTTGGCAGAACCCGCAGTGTTGAGTTGAAGTTTCCAGAAACGTGGGGCTGAGCCCACCCGAGAGGGGCGAAGAACACCGCCAACGCCATCCATCGCCAGTGCGCCATGGCCTCTCCGTGGCGGGAGAAGGACAATGGTTGCTACCGCACAAGTTCATCGGGTACCCTGATGCTCCACCGCCGTAAAGTATTATACATCATAACTACAAACCCGTCCCACGTTGTGAGGCGGGTCTCTCTCCCTGAGCCCTCGGGCAGAAGATTCTTGCTAGAACCGGAAGACCCAACCCACAGATAGAGTCGTCGGGGCACCGATCGCCGACACCCCGAACGAGAGGTACACCGTGAAGTTGGCAAGGAGCGGTGCCCCCAACTTCGCGCTGAATCTGCTGAACCCGAACAGACTCCCCGAAGGCTGGAAGTAAAGCGCTATGTCCACCGTGTACATCCCACCGCAACATCCAGGGCCGCAAAACCCTAGTTTAACGTACTCGAATTCGTCACCTAGAAACAGGTCGACGTCCCCCAGAATCTCTTCAACCTTATCCACGTCGAGCGCTGTCAGAAGTTCCACGTATGAACAGGAGCTGAAGTCACAGCGGAGCTTGTAGCCGTAGATTGCCAAGCCCTGGATGACCATCATCACGTCATCCCACAACACATCGCCGTAGAGTTCGAAGCAGACCTGTCCGCCGCCAAACCACTTCGGTTTGACGGAGAACGACTTGGTGTCCACCGTGTACGTGATCGAGGATTCGAGGAAGATCCCGCAACAGAGGGGGAGGTCAAGCGTGAATTCCAGGTAGACGAATCCAAGCTTTGTGAAGTAGACCTCGATGTTGTGGGTGATCCCGCAGCACAGGGACGCACCGGAAACTGTAAGTGTCACATCCTTGAACGAAAGCCCTGTGCAGCAGTCGGCAAACCGAGCAACGAGGGTCGTCGGCGCGGCGGCCACAATGAGCGACAGGAGGGTATAGGTCTGTGTCTGAGGAGGGCAACACGGCCAGCGATAGTCTTCGATGCTCTTCAAATCTGCAGGATCTTTGGTGTAAGGGTACGCCCAGTGGTTCAGTTTCACTCCGATCTCCACGCCCAGGAAACTGAGTTTTGTCAGAAACCACGCCGACTTGTAGGCCGGAGCCGTGAGTATCACGGGCTCTGTAGACGGAGTACAACCCGGTGGATAGGTCACCGTTACCGTACTGGTATCTTGGGGATTGAACTCGATCCCCCCTGTCATGGAGAGCGGGCCGAACGTCCCCAGGATCCCGAATGCCTGCGCGGTGAGCCCCAGGGTGCCGAATGTGGAGGTGCTCGTGATCTGCCATCCCTCAGCCACAGTGTACGCCAGTGTTAGCACGCACGTTTCCAGGGTCACTCCAGGTGGAGAAGGAAGGATAAGAAGGCTGGCCTCCCAGCTTCCACTCAGTTGGGCTATGGAAGGCAAAGTCATCGCGAGCGTACACACCAGCGCAATCCCCAGACGTTTCATCGGCGGACCTCCTTCATATCTGTTGCCGATCCTGTGTATCCCCTCGCCCGTCGCTGGCAGAGGTAGGAGGTCCGCGAGAGAGCGGAACCTGGTGTGTGATGGCCGTTACGGTGCAGCGCCGTCCCGGTCTACCATGTCCTCGCGGACCATCCCGAAGCGGCGGACACAGTCCTTCACAGTCCCTCCAGATCGCCTTCCGCGTACAGCTCGCGGACGTAGTAGAGGTGCCCGGAGATCCGTACGTAGATAGGAGGTCTGCTTCGGTACGACCTGAGAGGTGAGCCAGCGCGCCGATGCGCCGGAACGCGTCCCCCATTGCCAGGTGCACCAGGCCGTGTCACGAGACCACCGCTTCCTCGTACACCATTTCCCTCTTCTGCTCGATCCCGAGGAAGTAGCGGTGGACAGCGATGTAGTGGCGGAGGACCTTGCACTCCCAAGCTCGGCGAACAGGGTGCTCTGGCCTGGGAGGAAATGATTACGGTGGGTCTGCAATAAGAACGCTGTGCGCTCGACTTTGACGAGAGTATTCGTGGGAGTGTCGACCGCCGAGATAGCCATCGAGGGCACGAACTCCATCACCCCGGCGTCCACCAACTGCGCCCGAATGCGCCGAGCGGCTGTCACCCGATGGTGGCCATCCTCGACAAAGCAGGCTCCTCCGATCTTGTACAGCTGACTTGACCGGAGGAAGGATCTTGCCCATCTGCCACGCGGCCCTCCACGTTTGTGCCACCTTGAGGTACTCCAGGTAGTCGTAGGGGAGGTCCCCGTAAGGCAGGGTTAGATCAAGCTTACCGAACCGTTTCCCGAGAGGCCTGCTCAAAGGCAGAGCTGACCTCATCGCTCACAACGAGGAGCCTTCTCTCTCCTACACAAGGTCCTCCAGTCCCAACGACCTCAGCTCCTCTGCGCACAGGCCGTTCTTTGTCCATCCTCGTCGCCGGCGGTACGCCTCGGTCTCGGCCCGGAAAGCGTCTCGCTCGATCGCTCTCCCCGCCGATGCACCGCGGGGGAGCGGCTCGTGGAACCGCGCGGGGAGCCGGTCCTCCTCCGGCCCGTACCCAACACGGCCCGCATAGAGGCGCAGGAGGGCGAGGTTACGCTCTCCCACAGCGAGCATGTCCTCCGGAGCGAGCTCGACCCCAGTGGCGTATGCCAGAAGCTCCCGGATGAGGGGATAGTTGTAACGGGGGCCGACATCCCGCGTCACGAATGAGCACAGGACGAGCGAGTTCGCGAACGAGCGCAGGTTCTCATAGACCACCACAGTGTTCGCCTTCCCAGCCAGGGAGAAACGGTCCATCCGCTCGGTGATCCCCAGCTCCGGCGTAGGGGAATCGGTTTCAAGCATGGTATCGTGCATCCCCTCCATGTGGTTCGCTCCCCGCGAACTCAAAGCATAGGAGAGGCCGAGACCGACCTTTCCCCGCGGCTCGTGCATCGGGACCTCGACCCCCTTCACCTCCATCGCGAAGTCGGCTCCGACCTTCTGAGCCCACGGAGCAAGACCAGCGGCGAGCTCATCTCCGAGGCCCTCCCGGCGGGCGATTCTCTCCACCCAGGTTACGATCGCCCCACCGTCTCCCCACGAAACGCGCTCCGTGACAAGCCTCTTCTCGGAGGCCTCCATGAGGGCGGCGATCGCGATCCCGACCGAGATCGTGTCCACGCCGTACGCGTTGCAGAGCTGGTTCGCGAGGGCGATCGCGGGGAGGTTGGAACAGAGGCACAGAGATCCGAGTGCGGCGAGGGTCTCGTACTCCGGGCCGCCGTACAGGGGACGAACAGCTTGCCCCCCGAACTCGGTCTCCACAATACGCTTGCAGCGCACCGGGCACCCAGCACAGGTCTCACGGCCGACGAGGATCGTCTCCTTCATCCGCTCCCCGCCGATGTCCGCCGTGTGATCGAACACGCCGTCCTGGAAGTTCTTCGTGGGGAGGATCCCCATCTCGGAGAGCCACGTCAGGCCGCGGGCGGTGCCGTACTCCCCGAACCGCTGCATCCCCTCGTCCATAAGCTCCTTCGCAAACTGGGACCGCGCGCGGACGAACCCGGACCGGTTGGCAAGCGGTTTCTCCTGATGGCCCTTCACCGCGACCGCCTTGAGGCGCTTGGCTCCCATCACCGCGCCGAGGCCGGGCCGGCCAGCGGCCCGGTTCACGTCGTGGATGATGCACGCCTGGGACACGAGCTTCTCCCCCGCCGGGCCGATTCCGGCCACCCTCACACCGGGGTGGCGGACCTTGAGGACCTCGTCCACGTCGCCTGTAAGCTTCCCCCACAGGTCGCCCGCGTCTCGGATCTCGGCCCGGCCATCGGCGACGAGGAGGTACACCGGATCTTGAGCCTGGCCGCGGACGATGATCCCGTCGTAGCCGGACCGCCCCAGTTCGTGACCGACGTAGCCGCCCACGTAGGAGTCAGCGATGGATCCCGTTTTGGGGGACACAGCCATCACGACGTGCCGGCCCGCGCCCGCGAGCCCCGTGCCCTGAAACGGACCGGTGGCCCAGACGAGGGCGTTCGTCGGCGCCAGGGCATCCGTGCCCGGGGGAACGAGATCGAGGAGGAGCCGCGCCGCGATCCCCCTCCCTCCGAGGTGGAGTTCGTACCATCGGGAGGGGATCTCCCGCTCCCGCACGGTCGCAGTTGAGAGGTCCACGTCCAGATACCGTCCGCACGTTCCGTTCACCCTGCCTCCTTCTCCTGCGCCAGCTTGTTCAGCCGTCGTTGCACGTCGCCGACGAGCTTCTCGACGTCCTCGTGCTTCCCCCGTGCGTTGCGCAGGTGGTTGCCGAGAATGTTCACCTCTCCACCGATCTTCGTCACAAGGTCCTCCACGGCCCGCAGCTCGCCGAACAGCTCCTGCACGTTGCGCGACAACGCGAGCCCCCTCAGCCCCATCGCCACAGACCGGAGGTAGGAGTAGAACGAGTTCGGGGAGCAGGGAACGACCCGCTTCGCCATCGCGTAGCTGAGGAAGTCGAGGTCGTCGCCCGGCATGAGGAGCTCGTGGTACACGCCCTCGGCAGGAATGTACATGAGGGCGAAGTCGGCCGTCCCCTCCTCGGGCCGAATGTACTTGGCAGCGATGTTATCCGCGTGCTTCTGGGCGTCCCGCACCAAGGCCCGCTTGTGCTTCTTTCGCTCCTCGTCCGTGGCCGCGGCCACGAGGCGCTCGAACCCGGACAAGGGGAACTTCGCGTCCACGGGAACGACGATCCCCTCGAGAAAGATCGCCGCGTCCACCGCCTCGCCGGTGGCAAACCGGTGCTGCTCGCGGTACCGATCGCGGGGAAGCACCTCGGCGAGGAGGTTGCCGAGGAGCCACTCCCCCATCGCCCCCCGCGCCTTGGGAGCACGCAGGATCTCCTGGAGCGAGGCCAGATCCGCGGCGAGATCGGTGAGCCGGCGGCCGGTCTCGGCAAGGCCTCCCAGCCGTTCCCGAACGTCGGCCACCACCCCCTGGACCGCGCTCAACCGCTCCCCGAGGGTCCCCTCCTGCTTCTGAAGGAGCTGGGCCGTGCTCGCGAGTTGATCGGACACCTGCGCGGAGAGGGTCCCCAGCTGGGCCGTCACGAGCTGGGCCAGCTGGCTCACCTGGTCGGAGAGAAGCCGCGTGGTTTCCCGAAGCGCGGGGATCTCCCAATCCAGATCCCCTCCCGAGCGCCGCCGAACAACGACCAGAGCCATGGCCATCACGGCCGCGGCGAGGAACCCGAGCGCGATCCAGACCCCGGTCACGCGACCCCCTGCAGGGAGAGAACCGTGCGCAGGAACTGCCCTGTGTACGACCCCGCCACCTCGGCCACGCCCTCCGGTGGCCCCTCCGCGATCACCCGGCCCCCTCCCTCTCCTCCCTCTGGACCGAGGTCGATGATCCAGTCCGCGGTCTTGATCACATCGAGGTTGTGCTCGATCACGACGACCGTGTTCCCGACGTCCACCAGCCGGTGGAGGACGGAGAGGAGCTTCCGAACATCCTCGGGGTGGAGGCCGGTCGTCGGCTCGTCGAGGACGTACAGGGTCCGTCCGGTGGCCCGGCGGGCCAGCTCCCGGGCCAGCTTCACCCGTTGCGCCTCCCCGCCGGAAAGCTCCGTCGCCGACTGGCCGAGCTTGATGTACCCCAAGCCCACGTCGTACACGGTCTGGAGCTTGTCCCGAATCGGGGGAATCGGGGAGAAGAATCCCAGTGCCTCCTCGACCGTCATCTCCAGAACCTCGGCGATGTTCCGCCCTTTGTAGCGAACGGCAAGCGTCTCCTTGTTGTAGCGAGTGCCGTAGCAGACGTCGCACGGCACGTAGACGTCGGGGAGGAAGTGCATCTCGATCTTCACCTTGCCCTGGCCCTGGCACGCCTCGCACCGTCCCCCGCGGACGTTGAACGAGAACCGACCGAGCTCGTACCCCCTCATCCGCGCCTCGGGCGTGGCCGCGAACATCTCCCGGATCGGGTCGAACGCCTTGGTGTACGTGGCCGGGTTCGAGCGGGGCGTGCGCCCGATCGGCGACTGATCGATCTCGATCACCTTGTCGAAGTGCTGAACTCCCTCGATATCGTCGTGGGTGCCGGGCTTCCCCACCATGTATCCCAGCCGCCAGGCGAGGCCCCGGTACAGAACCTCCTCAGCGAGCGTGGATTTCCCTGAGCCGGACACGCCGGTGATGCACACGAACAACCCCACCGGGAACCGCACGTGAATCCCCTTCAGGTTGTGTTCACGCGCCCCGCGCACGACAAGCCAACGGCTGTCCGCTTTCCTGCGCATGGCCGGGATCGGAATCCGCCGCGTCCCTGCCAGGTACTGCCCGGTGAGCGAGCGCGTCTCCCGCGCGACCTCGTCCGGCGTCCCGGTGGCCACGACGTGCCCGCCGTGGATGCCCGCCCCTGGCCCGAGGTCCACGAGGCAATCCGCTTCGCGCATCGTCTCCTCGTCATGTTCGACGACGAGGACCGTGTTCCCGATGTCCCGGAGCCGTTTGAGGGTCGCCAGGAGCTTCAGATTGTCCCGGGCGTGAAGCCCCACCGAAGGCTCATCTAGGACGTACAGGACGCCGGTGAGCTGGGATCCGATCTGGGTGGCGAGGCGGATCCGCTGCGCTTCCCCACCGGCGAGGGTTCCCGCCGAGCGGTCGAGGGTCAGGTAGCCGAGTCCCACGTCCGCCATGAACTGAAGGCGGGACCGAATCTCCTTCAGGATCTGGTGCGCGATCAGCTGCTCGCGCTCGCTCAGTCCCAGGACGGTGAAAAACGTCAGCGCGGCCTGCACCGTAAGCTGTGCCACGTCCCAGATGTTCTTTTTCCCCACCGTCACCGCGAGCGCTTCCCGCCGCAACCGAGCTCCTTGGCAGTCGGCGCATGGGAGAGCGGACATGTACTGCTCAACCCCTTCCCGGGCTTCCTCCGACGTCGTCTCACGGTAGCTGCGCTCCAAAACTGGGATCATTCCATCGAACGGGCGCCGGTAGACGCGGGTGCGACCGTAGGTGGTGGTGTAGGTGAACTCCACCGACTCCCCGTCCGTCCCGTAGAGAAGGACGCGGAGCTTCGCCGGGGGAAGCTGCCCGAGGGGTCGATCGGGGTCGATCTTCTGCGCACGGCACACTCCGTCGAGCATCGCCGCAACCCACCGTGACTTGGTGGTCGCCCATGGGATCAGACCTCCTTCCCGAAGTGAGCGACGGGAATCCACCACGAGGTCGGGGTCCACCACCATCCGCACCCCGAGGCCATCGCAGGTCGGACACGCTCCGAACGGCGAGTTGAACGAGAACAGGCGGGGTTCGATCTCCGGCAGGCTGACCCCGCACGCAGCGCACGCGAAGTGCTCGGAGTAGAGGCGCTCCCCGTGCCCGACCACCTCCACAATCACGAGCCCCTGTCCGTAGCGGAGGGCGGTCTCAATCGAGTCCCCGATCCGGTTGCGCTTCTTGTCCGTAACCTTGATCCGATCAAGGACGATCTCCACGTCGTGACGCTTGTTCTTGTCGAGTTCGATCGCCTCGTACAAGGTGCGCAGAACCCCGTCCACCCTCACCCGCACGAACCCTTCGCGCTTCAGGTCGTCGAACAGATTCTTGTACTCCCCTTTCCGCCCCCGAATCACAGGGGCCATGATCTGGACCGCAGTCCCCTCGGAGAGAGCCATCACCTGGTCCGTGATCTGCTGCGCCGTCTGGCGCTCGATCGGCTGGCCGCACTGCGGGCAGTGGGGGTGCCCGACCCGGGCGAACAAGAGCCGAAGGTAGTCGTGGATCTCCGTCACCGTCCCTACCGTAGAGCGCGGGTTGTGGGAGCGGGACTTCTGGTCGATCGAGATCGCCGGCGAAAGCCCCTCGATGAAGTCCACATTCGGCTTCTGCATCAAACCAAGGAACTGACGGGCATACGCCGACAACGACTCCACGTAGCGACGCTGCCCTTCGGCGTAGATCGTGTCGAACGCCAGCGAGGACTTCCCCGACCCGGAGATCCCGGTGATAACGACGAGCTTGTCGCGCGGGATCTCAACGTCGATCCCCTTCAGGTTGTGCTCCCGGGCGCCGCGGATGATGAGCTTGTCCATAATCAGGTGGGAAAGCGCGTCCTGCCCTTTTGCAGGCCGTACCCGTAATTTTAGCCGCGCTGGTGGTCGCTCGCCACGCGCCTCTCCGTCGCGTGACATGGGGAACTTCTTCGGGGCACCAATGGCCTTGGATGAAGGGAAGTACCGGGTACCGTGTAATACAGATCACTTCCACAAGGGGAGGGCGCCGTGGGTCAGAACAGACAACTGGTGAAAGTCCTGATGTCGGCAGCAGCGGGCGGGCTCGTCCTCGCCTCTCTGGCAGGGTGTGGACGGGTGACCGCGAAGATCGAAAGCTACAGCCCGAACGATCCGGGTGCGCCCGTCCGTGTTGAGGCTGGGAAAATTGTTCCCCTCAGCGTTACGTTCACAAACACTGGCAACCGGACGGGCTCCTTCCAAGTCCGAGCGGTTGTGAGGGACAGCGCAAGCGTTCAGGTCGGGGCAAATCCACAGACCGTGACCGTTGAGCGCGGGAAATCTCACACGGTAACCTGGGAGCACGTCGTGCTCGCGCCGGGGACGTACACAGTGCAGTTCATCGTCGGGAAGGACGCGACCACCACCTACACCCTCGCTCCGGCCTCCCCGGCCCCGCTCATCGTGGGGATTCCGGCAGTGGTGTCGACGAAGTTCAAAGTCGGGGACCGGGTTCGGGTGACCTCAGAGGTCAACGTTCGAACCGGGCCGGGGACGGACAGCCCTAAGGTCACCCACGTCAACTATCGGGGCTCAGCCCCGATCGGAGCGGAAGGGAAGGTCATCGGAGGTCCAGAAAAGGCGGACGGCTACGTGTGGTGGCGGGTCGAGTTCGACGTCGGCTACACCGGGTGGTGCATCGAGGACCCCTTGACCAAGGCGGCCGGAGGCTGATCTACGGCAGCCGAAGATACGGGTCGAGGAGCCAGGAGGAGATCTTTCGTTCCCACTCGTCTTGCCGCGCTGCGTCGCGGCCGTGGTTCGTCTCCCGGTCGTACTGGGTCTGGGTTGCGGAGTGGCGGCCCAGCACCTCCTGAAAGACCGATTCCGCCAGTCGGAGAAGACTGTGCATCGCTTCCGAAGCAGAGCTACCTGTCCCAGAGATCCCCCGCAACGAACGCTCCAGAAAACGGCGGTACGCTTCGGCAAGGTCGAAATGCCGTTGCTCGTGGAGAAGGCCGGCTGGCGTCCTGCGGTCGGGCAGCGCCCACGAACGGTCGCGCTCCATCGCCGCCGTCACAGTGAGCGAGTCCACGCGCGCCCGCCAGCTTGGCCCTTCCTGTGCCACCACCGGCACCATCTGGTACTGGAGAACCATCGCGATCGCAGCTGCGGCCTGCGGATCCCGGTCTGGAGGCGAAGGAGCCCAGAAGTCGTCCCAGGTGATCGGGCGCGAACTCCAGAGGAGCCGTGTCTGCGTCTCCAGCGGCCCCGTAGGTGCTGATGACTGCAAGGCGCACGACGAGCTGGAAGCGGCTATGTCCACGGCTACCTTCAGATCAAGGGGCGGGACCCCGTCAGTCCACGTCCGGTACACGATCTCCACGCGTCGCCCGGCGCTTCCCGGGGGAGGGGTGAACGCGTAGAGCGTTGTCACCGTCCCCCAGCCCGAGGAAGACGAACCTGCGGGCCATCCGGTTGGCACGGCAACGGGCGCAACGTGCACCGTCCGCGCCGGATCCGCAGAGACCGATAGCGACACCAAAGCCGACGATCCCTCGGAAACCTGGCACTGGAGGAACGTCCCCCCGCTCGAAAAGCATGAACTGGCTGCCTGGATCTCCCACGACCAGCGGAGGGTGACCGCGGTCTGGCCCCAACCGAAGACCGTCGCAACCCAGAGAGCACATCCTACGAACCCAAGGCGAGACATCATCGCCCGGATCTCCTGCGCCAGTGCGTACTACTTCTGCTGGATCCGGGCGACGAAATCGTCAATGGACAGGGCGCTCAGCGTCTCGATCTTCACCGTTCCTCGCGCGCCCAGCTCCACGGCCACGCGGGCCACGGCCATCGCGCCGGTGGCCTCGATGATCGTGACGAAGTCGTACTGCCCGAGCGTGGCGTACTGGTGGATGACCTTCGCCCCCAGGGCCTCGATCTCCCGGTTGACCTCGAGGATCCGCTCCGGCTTCTCCTTGATCGTCTTCGCCCCTTCGTCCGTAAGCCTGGTCAGAAACACGTAGGTCTGCATCCGCCCTCCTTTGGTGGGGAGATCGTACCCGATCACCTTGATCAGGCAACGAACCCAGCCGCCGGGTTCCGCCCCTTCCGGTACAGGAGAGTCCGGGGGGGACCCTCACCGGGCACCAGGACCGACCCGGGCGAGCAGCCAATCTACGATCGCGGGGAGGAGACGCGGGTGGAACTCCATGGGGAGAAGGGCGTACTCCTCCAGCCCGCCCGTGACCGCCTTCTGGAACAGGTGGTTCGCTTCGGGGAGGACGACCACGGTCACGTCGCGGTTCCCAGCGCGGGAGATGGCTTCCTCAAGGGCAGCCTCGTTCTGGTCGGCGTCGACCTGGACGTCCACTCCGCCGAACACCGCGAGCACGGGAACGCGAACCTTGGCCCAGTCTTGGGCGGGGTCGTGGACGAGGAACTCCCGGTACCACGCGCTCTGGAACGCTGCCAGGTCCTGGGCGGCCAGGGTCCGCGCCAGAGCGTTGAGGTCCCCGAGGGCCTGCTGCTGCGCGGGGGGAAGGGCCGCGATCTGGGCGAGCTTGATCTCCACCACGAGGGTCTCTAAGGCCTCCCAATCTCCGGCTACGACGAGATCGAGGATCACCCGCTGCTGGGCAGCGGCCGCCGCGGCTGCGTCGGCACTTGCCCCCGCAGCGAGGACGATCAGTTCCACCTGGCGGACGATCGTCTCGTAGCCCGTTACGGCGCTGCCGGCCAGGGACACCACGAACGCCACCTCCGGCCGCCGCGCGGCGACCATTGCCGCCACGATCCCGCCCTCGCTGTGTCCGAGGATGCCGACCCGCGTGGGAGCGATCTCGGGCCGGCCGCGAAGGTAGTCGAAGGCAGCCTCAGCGTCGTCGGCGAAGTCAGCGGTAGTGGCGGCGGCGAAGTGGCCCCCGGACTGGCCCACACCTCGGTCGTCATAGCGCAGAACGGCGATCCCGCGCGTACCGAGGTACTCCGCGATCCAGCGGAACGGGGCGTACCCGGGGATCCCGGGGATCTCCGAGTCCCGGTTCTGGGGACCGCTTCCCGTGATGAGGACCAGTGCCGGGTGAGGCCCCGGACCTGCGGGAAGGTTGAGCGTCCCGGTAAGGGCGATCCCCCGATGGGAGAAGGCCACCTCCATCTCTCGCGCGGGGGCGACCACGGGCACGCGCTCCGAGCCCGGACCACTGAGGATGAAGAACGCGGCCAATCCGGCCATCAAAGCAAGCAGAATCCACTTCCACGCTTCCATTTCCCCTCCTTAATGGAAAGGGCTGACGCGGAGCCCGCCCCTGTTCCATGACCACCTCCAGGGTACACGAGACAGCAACCCACCCCCAGGTACGTGGCTCGGCCTGCTGCCTATGCCAATGGGTATGCAGAAGGGAATGCAACGCGCCGGGCCACCCGTAGGGCGAGCGCAGCGGTGGTGAGGATCGTCGGAAGGCCCTGGGAGAGAGGAGCGAGCGACAGGTCCGCGACCCACAGACCCTCCGGGAGCGAACAGGGATGCATGGACGGCACGTCCTCGGAAGTAAGGGGGACTGTCCCCCCGAGGTGGCCGGCGTTGGCGAGCCCGGGGACGAACGGCCCGCGCACACCGGCCTCTCCCATGACCGCCCGGGCACGATCGAGCGCCGCGCCGAGCAGGTGCTCGTCCTCCGACGTGAGCGCCTTGTCCACCGTCCCGTCGGCGCGCACGGTGCCGGCGGACGCGTCAGCGAGCTTCACCATCAGCCCCACGCGGTCGGCGAGCCGTACCCGTCGCCACGGCGGATGGAAGTAGTGGGAGAAGATGTCGAAGTACGGGGAGAGGATGTACCCCTCGCGCTGCGCGTACCAGACCATCGGCAGCTCGTCGAGCTGATGTGCACCGGCGAGTCGCCCTCCCAGGGTTATCACCACGTCCACCCACAACCGGTCGGCCACCGGAAGGCCCGATCGGCGCAGAATCTGAGCCGTGCCGATCGCGCCCGCGGCGAGGACCACGGCGTCCGCCCGGACGATCTCATCGCCCACCGCCACGCCCACGGCCCGATCACGTTCGAAAATGACCCGCTCCACCGGCATCCCCGTGCGTACCTCCCCCCCGTTCCGCCGAACATCGCTCAAGAACCGTCGGGCATCCCACTTCGCGCCCTGCGCGCACCCGACCTCGCACAGCCCGCACGCCACGCACCGCTCCGGATCCACAATCTTTGGTACAGGTCTCGGCGCCAGACCAAGACCCTCCGCCGCGGCGAACATCGCCCGGCTCACCGGCCGCCAGCGCTCGATCGGGGTGGGCCGGGGCTGAAGGAGCGCTTCCAGCTCAGCGTACTCAGGAGAGAGGTCGAGCCCGATCTCCCGGAGGCCCCGCTCCGCGCGGACGAGGTTCCCGCAGGCGAGAGTTGTGCTCCCGCCGGTGGTCAACCCGCGGACGAGCACGATCCCGCCCGAGGTGCGGATTGCATCGAGGTAGGGGAAGAGGCGGGAGATGGTGCGAGGCGGCCCCAGAAGGCCGAGCCTCCGCAGCGGTTCGGCAGACCGGAGCAGAGCCCGGGGGAGCGGACGGAACGTCTTTCCCGCCTCGAGGACGAGGACGCGCCACCCGCGCTGGACCAGCTCACGGGCCACGGTTGCCCCGCCCGCGCCGGACCCGACCACGATGACCTTGAGCCGACTCTTCATCGCGCGTCCTCGCGAGTAATCTCCGCGATGCAGGCCGGGCGTCCGTCGGTAAGCCGGTCCGCGAACGCCATACGCAGGCGTGGATTCAGCCCCGCCAGAACGCCCTCGTCCACCGCAGACAGAGCCCGGCAGGTGAGGGAACCGTAGTGCTGAGCGAGGGCGCAGCGCTCGACGACGAGCCGCGTCGGAGGGCCCGGATCGAGCCGAAACGTGATCCCCAGGGCGCGGTACAGGATCCGTGCCGCCCGCGCCACATCCCCGAGGGCGTCGCCCACCCCGAGACTCCGTCGCGCCTCGCGGCCGAGGGCCACGCTGACGGGGAACAGCGTTGCCCGCGCGAGTTCCACCGCCCGCTCCTCCCCCAGCGCGTCGGTCAGGGCGAGTACGCGACGGGCGTGGCCCTGCGCCATCCTCGCCCGCCGCGCGGCGATCCGCCGGGGAAGCCGGCCTTCGCCGCTCTGGATGCGGCGGAGTTCCTCCGGGGCGTGCTCGGCAAGGAGCGCGTCGAGCACGGCGTTCGTGACGCGCCCCACCCGTCCGAGGATCCACGCCTCCACGGGGGAAGGAAACCACCGCCCGGCGAGACGCAGCCGCACGCTCACGGCGCGGGCGCCGCCCGCCCGAGGTGGAGGACCCCGTCTAGATGGGTGCTCGCTCCGTACAGGGCCGCGACCGCATCGCCCCTGCGCTCGAGGACGGACGCTCGCCGGAGCTTGAGGTTCGCGGTCAGCTCCCCCCTCTCGATCGAGAGGTCGTGCGCCAGCACGGCCCACGCCTTCACCTGCTCGGGGTGGGAGAGGTTCCGGTTGACCGTTCCCACCGCGTCGTCGAGCTTCCTCGCCTCCTCCGGACGGAGATCGCCCTTGGCCACCCAGAGAAGCGCGGCGCAGTACGGCCGGCCCTCTCCTATCACCATCGCCTCTGCCACGCCCGGGATCCCCTTGAGGAGGGCCTCCACCCTCCCCGGGCTCACGTACTTGCCGTACGCCGTCTTGAGGAGATCCTTCTTGCGACCGGTGATGGCGAGGAACCCGTCGCGGAGCTCGCCGAGGTCACCGGTGAGGAGCCACCCGTCACAGAACGGGTGTTCGCCCTCGCGCCCCCAGTACCCCGGCGTGACCTGGGGGCCGCGGACGAGGACCTCCCCATCTGCGCCCAAGCGCACCTCGGTCTCCGGTAGCGGCTCGCCCACCGTGCCCAGCCTGTTCCTGCCCGTCCGGTTCAGGGTCACGAGGGGCGCCTCAGTCAGCCCGTACGCGTTGTGGACCTCAATCCCCAGACCCGCGAGGTCGCGGACCAACCCCTCGCCGATCGGGGCGGAGCCAGAGATGAGCTGGGCGCAGCGGTCGAGGCCCGCACGGGCGAGGAGGCGGCGTCGAACGAGGGGATGCAGCAGAGCACGCACGGTCGGTCCGAGTCCGCCGTACCACCGGCCGACCGCGCTGGTGCGGAACGCGTCCCATAACTTCTCGTAGAACCGGGGGACAGAGAAGAACACCGTTGGCCGCACGCGCTGCAGCGCGCCCGCCAAGCGCCGGAAGTCGTCGAGGAACGTCACATCCACCCGCGCCGGCATGTAGTGCGGGGCGTACGTGCCCAGAATCCCTTCCACGACGTGGTTCATGGGCAGGAACGACAGGTACGTCCCCGGCCGATTCCTCGGCCCCCACGGGAGGAGGCCCCCCAACGTCTCCGCCATCCAGCGCAGCTGATGGTGGCGGAACATCACGCCCTTCGGGACCCCGGTCGTGCCCGACGTGTAGCGGAGCGTGGCAAGGTCGTCCGGCCCGGCCGGGCTCCGCGTCTGGTCACCGTGCGCCGTTCCCAACGCGAGGAACGCCTCCCACCCCAGCACGCCGGCGGGGGGATCCCCCCCGTCGTGGGCGAACGCGACCACGCGCTCCGGAGCGCCCAGCTCGGGGAGACGATCGAGGAGCGACTGCACACCCACGAACAGAAGGCGGGCTCCGCTGTCGGCGAGGATGGCGCGGATCTCCTCCGGAGGACTCGTGTAGTAGAGAGGAACGCTTACCGCGCCGGCGAGGCCGATCGCGGTGTCGAGGGCCAGGTAGCGCGTGCTGTTCAGCCCCACGAGCGCCACCCGATCCCCGGGGCGCACGACGAGGGCGCGGAGCGCCCCCGCCGCCCGCAGGATCTCCCCACGCAGAACAGCGGGATCCTGGCCCACCGTCTTCCCGCTTCGAAGGTCGTGGTACCGCACCGGCCGGCTGCGGCTCGCCAGCCGCACCAGCACCTGCTCGTGGACCGTGCGTTCCGAGCGGTGCAGGAACCCGCAGCGGACGGCGAACCGAAGCAGATGGGGCATCATCTCCCTCCAGTCGAGCGTGTACGGTCCAAGCACGCGATCGGTGTTCGTTCGCTCGTATCGGCACCGCTCCCGTACATACGCCGCGAGCGGCGCGAGGGAACCGAACGCGGCGACCGCCCGCTCGGGCAACGGCACACACATAGGACGGGGAACGCGCACCCCCAGCTCGCGGCGCGCCCAGGTGCGGACGAACCCGACCAGCTCGCCCACGGTGGGGGCCTCCTCGGCAGGCGGGGTGAGGTGGAACGTGAGCCCCTCCGCCCTCGGGTGGAACAGGAGCTGCGTAACCGCATCTGCGACGTAGTCCACCGGGATCAGGTTCAGCCGGATCGCGGGCGAGGTGGGCAGCACGCGGAGCCGACCCGTGAGGAGGAGCCGTAGGGCGTAGTACACGGTGTTGAACATCTTGATGTATCCCGTGTGGGAATCGCCGACAATCATCCCCGGACGGAACACGGACACGGGCACCTCTCCCATCACAGCTCGCACCCACGATTCGCCCTCGTGCTTCGTCCTCTCGTAGGCGCTGCGGAATCGGGGCGCTGCCGGCAGATCGTCCTCCGGCACGACGCTGGGGTGGGCGCCGGCGACGTAGGCCGTGGAGACGTGCCCCATACGGACCAATCCGTGCTGCCGCGCCATTTGGGCAAACTCCAACACGTGCCGCACGCCGTCCACGTTCGTCGCCCGGAGCGCCTCGAGCGGGGCATTCAGCCGGAGATCGGCCGCCGCGTGGACGAGGTGCGTCACCCGCCGCGCCAGGTCCGCGTAGACCTCGGGACCAAGCCCGAGAAAGGGGGCAGCCACATCGCCCGCGACGGGCTCGATCCCGTGGCCGATCTTCGCCCGAAGATCAGGCCAATCCCACCACGCACGGGCCAGCCGTCGCGCCGCGTCGCCATCCGGGGCCCGGGCGAGCGCCACGACCGCGCAGCCGCGACCGATGAGCCGCTTCACGACCTCCGTGCCGACGAACCCCGCGGCGCCGGTGACGAGTACGGTCGGCGTCAGGCCCACCCCCGGTCGGCGAGGAACGCCCGCAGGAGCTCCCGGTTCCGTTGGGCGCGGCCCAGCAGGTTCGTGTACCCGGCTTCGAGGATCCTCTGTTGCTCCCCAGGGGACTCCAGAAGCTCGGCGACCCGCGCGGGCAAGGCGTCCAGCAACTCCGGTTCGACGAAGTACCGCTCGCGGAGCCCGAGCTCCTCGTAGAGGGTCCTCAACCGCAGGTCGTGCCCCACCGCGACCTGCGGCACGGATCCGGCGAGGGAGAGGACCGCCGCGTGGTAGCGCGACGTCTGGAGCGCGGTCAGGCTCCGCAGGAGCCACGTCATCTGCGACGCGTTGAGGGTGCGCGACGAGAACACACGAGCCCGATCCTCATGCTTCATCCGTTCCTGCACTGCGGTGGCCAAGGGCTCGTCGAGCTCTTCCATGGCGATGAGGGCGATGCCCACGTCGTGCTCGGCGGCGACCTGGTCGGCCAGAGCAGCGTAGGACGCGGCCAAGGCGCGACTCGCCTGGCAGCACGCCCGGGAGCGCCGGAAGTAGTACGGCCAGCGGTAACAGCTGGCCCGCCGCCCGAACGGGCGGATGACCACCGGCCAGAGGTGAAAGTCCACCACCGCCATCCCCACAACCCTCGGGGGCGCATCCGGCCACAGGTGCCGTAACACGCCTGCGTCCGACGGATCGGGGGCGAAGGTGAGGGCGTTGTCCGCCGTGACCTCGATCGGGCTCGTCACGCCCCACCCCCGCAGCCGCTCCGCCGCGCCCCGGCTGCGGGTGATGATGAGGCCGGTCTTGCTCGCTTCCCGTCGCACCCGCCGGACGTTCGCCGGCTTGAGGGACCCGGCATCCACGGCATAGGCCAGGGACGGCTTGCCGAAGGCCTTCGCGCACCGCGTCACCCACAGGAACGCCCACAGGAGGGCCGACGTCCAGGTGTCCATGTACGCGCTGCCCTCAACGAGCATCACCAGGTCGTGCTCGCGTACGAGCCGGCGCGCGGTGCGGAAGAACACGGGCGGGAGGCGGACAATCCTCAGGTGCTCATCCTCATGGACGTACCGACGTAGGTTTGCGGGGTTGAGAGAGGGGATGGTGATCCGGGCCTGGGGCCCCAGCACAGCGCGCACGTCGGCGATGTCCGCGAGGAGGAGCGCCTCGGCGCCGGTGTTGTTCGCGCCGTTGTACCCGACCATCAGGATCCGCGGTCCGACCGAGGAGCGCGGGAGCGCCATGCTTCACCTCCCTCCTGAGGGGTTACCTGCCCCGAATAGAGGGAGTATATACCTGTGTAGGCACCCCAGCGGGCCCGAGCTAGCCTACTGCTCGGACCGCGTTGCGGCCCATCACCGCGCAGCCGGGGATCCCCGCCCCGCCGGCGGACTGCCCCACGATCTGGAGGCCCTCCACCCCAAGCACGGTCATCGGCCGAGCGAACATCATCGCCCCCCACTGGGGCGACGACGCGAACCCCGGCCCCACGCCCGTGTACCGCTCCGTGGTGAGAGGAGTGGCGACGTCCGACACCTCGACCTGGCCCATGATCCCGGGAAACCGAGGTTCCAGGAGCCGAAGGATCGTTTCCACCAGGCGTTCCTTCTCCGCACGGTACCGCTCGCGGTCGCGTCCCAGCTCCGCCCAGTAGCTCCACGTCGTGTCGAGGAGCACCTTCAGGACGCCCTTCCCCGGCGGGGCGAGCGACGGATCGAACCCGAACAACTCCAGATCCAGCCGATCGCGAACCCGCTCCGCGAGCTGAGCCGGCTCGCGGAGCCAGAGAACCATCGCGTGCGGTTCCGAGGCGAGATCCCGTGCCAGGCCAAGCGAGACGTGGATGCCCATCACCATCTCGTCCTGGGGCCGGGCGAACGAGGCCCGCAGCTTGTCGTCGAGGTATTCCTCTCCGAGGAGGTGGTGCAGGGTGGCATGCGCGGTGGCGTTGGAGATCACCGCGTCCGCCCGGTGCTCCGTGCCGTCGCCCAGGCGGACCCCGATCGCGCGCCCCTTCTCGACCAGGATCGCTTCGACCTTCGTTCGGTAGCGGATCTCGCCGCCGAGGGAGAGGTACCGGTCCGCGATCGCCTGGGCGAAGCGAAGCGATCCTCCCACGGGGAACCCGTACCGACGGACAGCGCTTCCGGCGAGGATGTTCAGGTGCAGGAAGACCGGCGTGCCCGGCCAGTCATACTGGATCGTAGCCATCGCTTGGCGCAGCAACGGGTCGCGAAACCGTTCCGCGAACGTGCGCATCGTCAGCCGACCCCACCGCATCGCGGTCGGCGCGCGGCGGAGGAGACGGGCCCAGTCGCTCCACGACCCGGTCATCGCGTCGAACAGGTCGAACCGGGTGAACGCGCGAAGGGCACGGGCGTAGCGTCGGACAAGCCGGTCGTCACCTGGCGCGAGGCCGAGGAGGTGTGCCTCCAGACGATCGAGATCCGTGTGCACGGTGAGAACCTTCCCGTCCGGCGTCTCGACCTGGGTGAGGTCGGCAGGGTAGAGGACCTCCCGCGGCATCGCCCCCAGCTCCTCCCACATCCGGTGGGTGGGGGTTCCCTCGCGGCAGCCAGCAAGGTGGTGGATGCAGCCGTCGAACGTGTACCCCTGGCGCGTCCACGCCGTGCACAGGCCGCCGGGCTTGTCGTGCATCTCGAAGATCGTCGTTTCCAGGCCGGCACGCCGACCGTAGACCCCGGCGGCGAGCCCGCCCATCCCCGCCCCAATGATCGCCACCGTGCGCGTGCTCATCTCCCGTCGCCCACCCGTTCCACGACGATCGTGCAGCGGGTGAGGAGCGCCGCTGCGGCGCCGATCGCGGCCCACACCGGCAGGAGCAGCGCCCCGACCACGCCCACGGTGAGAGGGAACTCGACCACCGTCTCGCCCTCCTCGTTGCGGATCGCGATCCGCCGCACGTTCCCTTCGTGGACGAGCTCCTTCACCTTCGCCAGGACCTCCTCCCCGCTCACCCGGAACTCCTCGGTCCGCCCTGTCCTGCCCTCCATGTCGCCTCCTTCCGTGGCTCAGCTCGAGAGCATCTTCAGGATATGCCTGGCCAGAACGTCGTTGATCTCGGTATGGCGAGGGATCGGTTGACTGACCTTCGTGGTGGGGTTCTGGTACCAGTCATGCCGCGCACCGTGGCGGATCAGGACGCACCCTCTCTTTTCAACCTCACGGATGAGATCGGTTCGCTTCATGCAACCTGCAGCTCAGCCACGCGGCGCACCTCGGGGATGACCCCGCCAGCGAGGTCAGCGTAGAGATCCCTCAAGTTCTCTTTCAGCCCTTCCAGGGTCTGTCCCTGCGTCCAGTAGTCCGGGTACTCAGCGAGGTGCCCCATCCACATGTCCTCACGCTGCCAGTACACGTACTGCACGGTCTTCATGGGGCGAGCTTACCCCTCGCGTATCTGGCCGTCCAGAACACAAAACAGCCTAGGAGGCTATGCCTTGGGCGCACGGCCGACACTCCCCCCTGCCTCCCTACTCCTCCAACCGGAACGGGGGATAGCGGTCCGTCATCAACGCAGCGTAGATCGCGACCCGGTACGCCCAGCGGTTCATGCTCATCACGAACGCGAAGATCCCCTTCGGGTACCGGCCCCGGAACAGGAGCGCCACCCCAGCAAACAAGGTGAGCAGCGGCACGAGCCCCCCGCCAGACCGGCCTCCCCCGCCCTGGAACAGGCTCACCACCGCGTAGTGGGGAATCGCGAGGAGCCACCACTTCACGAGCACGAGGCCCCGGGACAGCCGCTCCGGGTAGGCGACGTCGAGATCGGCCGGGTACCCGCCCGCCCTCAGGGCGAACGGCGGGTAGAGGTCTGTGCCCAACGCCTGGTAGGCGTAGAACCCCACGCGCCACGTCCAGCGCAGGACCCCCACGTTGTAGTCGAAAAGCGGCCGCGGGTACCGCCCGGTGAACAGGATCGCCAGGAACGAGACGAGCCACGAGAAGCCGAACCCCACCCACAGGAAGGCGAGGACAACGTAGTGCGGGATGAGGAGGAACCACTTCACCAGCCACAGGGCGGGCGACAAGGGCTCGGCGAGCTCACCCGTGAAGGTGAGCGGGTAGCCGTCGGCGGGTTCGGGCTGCGGTGAGCCCTCGGCGAGGGGACGCCCACGCACCCCGACGTAGATGAGCGCCACGGCGAGCACCAGCAGCGCCACCCCGCCCACGAGGATCCCGATGGCAAGCGGCAAGAGCGCGGGGAACTTCACCCCGACGGACGCCCACGCCTCTACCCCTTGGGATCCGTCGGCGTTCATGAGTACAAGCGTCCACTCGCCGGGCTTCACGTCCCAGGTCAGCGTCTGCGTCCCCACGCCCTCCGCGCGGGCCGCCCACAACGTCCGCCGGCCCGGCGGTCACGGCGGCGGTCCGCCGGGGATGTTCCGGTACCCAACCCACACCGGGCGGAGCTCGACGTCCATCACCTCGTCCCGCGCCACGCCGGCAAGGTAGGCCTGAGCATCGCGCCAGTCGGCGACCCCCACGAACAGGGCGCGGCTGGAGTCGGCCGCCTGAACTTCGACCCGCAGCGTGGCCCGGCTGCCCCGCCACCACGGCGCGTCCCCTCCGATCCATGCCGTCTGGGTGACGATCCCGTAGGCGTTGCTCAGCAGCCGGATTTCGCCCGACGTCATGAACCCGTCACGATCGGCGAACGCCAGGCGGAACACGAGCCCCGCCGTCCCGCCGATCACGAGGCCGACCCCGACGATCCCCACCAACACCCCGAACACGACAACAAGAACTTTTCCCAATCTCATCCCTGCCTCCCCTGAGCGCTGCTCATCCCACGGCCTGCTTAAACGCGTAGTTCACGCTGTATCGTAGTGCTCGGACCCCAGGTCTGCCAAGACTGGCTGCTAGCCTGCCGATGCATCCGCTGTTGTCTTGTCATTCACGCCGTGAATGATTATCATGCATAGCATGAGGGCACTCCCCCGCGCCGTTGGGACCGCGCTACGCGACAGACTTGCGGTGATGCCCGTGGTCGTGCTGACGGGTGCCCGGCAGACGGGCAAGAGCACTCTGGCCGAGCACCTCGTTCCCGAGCCACGTCGCTACCACACCCTCGACGACCTCGACGTGCTGGATGTGGCGCGTCGCGATCCAGAGGCACTGGTCAGCGGCAGCCAGCCGGTCACCCTGGACGAGGTCCAGCGCGCACCCGATCTTCTCCAGGCGGTGAAGCGCGCCGTTGATCGAGAGCGCAGACCTGGGCAGTTCCTCGTCACCGGATCGGCCAACCTCCTGCTCATGCGCCAAGTATCAGAATCCCTCGCAGGACGAGCCAGCTACCTCACCCTGTGGCCGATGACGCGCCGCGAGCAGCAGGGCGAGGGCCGGCACGGGGCGTGGGAGGAGATCGTCGCCGCCCGCGACGAGGAGTGGCTAGATCTCCTGGCGGCTCAGCCCGATGCTCCCGAAGATTGGCGCGCCCTCGCGCGGCGGGGTGGCTATCCCACGCCGACGACCACCCTGCGCACATCGAGCGAGCGTGCCATCTGGTTCGATGGCTACGTCCGCACCTACCTTGAGCGTGACCTGCAGGACCTCGCTTCCATCTCGGCGCTTCCCGACTTTCGCCGTCTGATGCGCGCTGCCTGCCTACGGCTCGGGCAGCTGCTCAACCAAGCGGAGCTGGGTCGCGACGTCGCGCTCACCCAGCCCACCGTTCACCGCTGGCTCAACCTGCTGGAGACGTCGTACTTGGCGGTACGACTCCCGTCCTACGCGGTCAACCGCACCAAGCGGCTCATCAAGTCGCCCAAGCTCTACTGGAACGATGTCGGGCTCGCGCTGCATCTCGCGGGGCAGGATGACCCGACAGGAGCACATCTGGAGAACCTCGTCCTCCACGACCTCCTGGTGTGGCGCGACGCGCGACTGGAACGTGCGGAGATCTGCTACTGGCGGACGGCGGTCGGCGAGGAAGTGGATTTCGTGATCGAGACGGGTCGGCGGCTCATTCCCATTGAAGTGAAGGCCTCCCCGCGGCCGCGGCTTGCCGACGCGGCCCACCTGCGTGCCTTTCGGGCCGAGTACGGGAGAGAGGCACGTGCGGGGTTGCTTCTCCACACCGGAAGCCAGCTCGAATGGCTGGCAGGCGACGTGCTCGCCGTGCCCTGGTGGCGGGTCCTCTGAGCCCAAGCGACGCGCATTTGAGCGTCTCACGCCGCGGCGCAGCGTCTCCTGCCGCAGGGCCTTGATCTGGTCATCCGTCAGCGACACCCGGGTCCGGTGCATCCTCGCACTTCCTCTGAGCTGACATCATGCCCCGTTGCACCCTACACCGTGCAGTCTAGGGAGGCAGTTCGCTGTTGCCAGTCAACGTTGTCCGAACCCCAGGCGCGCGGGAGCGGTTGAGTCAGGAACGGTGGCGTGCAGAAGCTTCCTCCCTCACCGTGCGGATCGCTTCGAGCACGTCCTTCCCAATCTCTTCCTCTGAGACCTCGCCAGGCCGATGATGTTGCCCCAGATGTGATTGCGGGCCGAGCGTCACGTCCGCAGCATCAGGGCGCGATCTTCCCTGTAGAGCCGGCGCGGCGGTTGATGCGTCCTGTGAGCGCGGCGGCAGGCCCATCGGGTGGACCGCAAATCCGACCCAATCACAACGACAGCCATGTGAGCCGCTGGAATGCGTGCGGGGGCACACCTTGAAGATCGAAACACCGCTGTTGGGTTTTCAAGGTGGACTACCCAAGTTCCCATCCCGTGATTGCTGTACCCGCATGACCGGGGCGGCCTGGGCCATTTGGGCCGCAGGCCCCCAGCCTGCTTGGTACCCGTGTGCAGATGGTTGGCATGCGTACCCGAAACGGGTACGATCGTACCCACGATGGGTTCGACAGGCCTTGAAGAGGCAATCGGAACAGCTCTTTTCGGGAAGACCCGCCGTGCCGTGCTTGCCCTCCTGTTCACCTCCGCCGATCGGTCGTTCTACCTGAACGAGATCGTCCGTGAGGTGGGGCTCGGTGTGGGCACCGTCCAGCGCGAGCTCCGGGCCCTGACCCACGCCGGGCTGATCCGGCGCTCGGCACGGGGGAACCAGGTGTTCTTCCGTGCCAATCCGGACAGCCCTGTGTTCGCTGAACTGATGGCCCTGGTGGAGAAGACCGTGGGCGCACCTGCGGCGCTACGCGCTCTTCTTGAGCCGCTGACGAAGCGGATCGAAGCCGCTTTCATCTACGGGTCGCTGGCCCGAGGGGACGCCGTGGGCGAGAGTGACGTGGACCTCCTGGTGGTGGGGGATGTCCCGGCGTTGGACCTGGCAGTCGCTGTGGGGGAAGCCGAGGAGAAGCTCCGTCGCGAGGTGAATCCCATCGTGTTCCCGCCGGAGGAGTTCAACAGGCGGATCCGCGGCGGAGACCACTTCCTGACCACGGTGTTGCGGGAGCCAAAGATCTTCCTGATCGGAGACGAGGATGACCTTAAACGACTGGCAGGACAGCGGGATCCTCGCTAGCCACACCCCGAGCCGAGGCGAGATCGCCGGGCTGCTGGCCATTGTGGATCGGGATCTACGCGACTGCCGGGCGCGAGGGCTCAGCCCGGAGTGGCAACTGAGCATTGCCTACAATGCCATCCTCCAAGCCGCCACGGCAGCGCTTGCCGCTACGGGGTACCGAGTTCGCCGTCGGGAGGGTAGTCACCACCATACGTTGGAGTCTCTCAAGCACACCGTGGGGATCGAGGCCAACGTGCTGCGCAGGGTGGACGTGCTCCGCAAGAAGCGGCACCTCAGTGACTACATCCGTGCCGGGGCCGTATCACAGCAGGAAGCGGACGAGGCGATCGCACTCGCGGAGCGGCTGTGCGTGGAGATCACGATCTGGCTGCGCGAGCAGTATGCCGATCTCATGGAGTAACCGTAGAGAGCGCCGCACCAAGGCTAGGTTAGCGCGTTGACGGCTAGGCGTGCAGCACCCTATCATGGCGGCGAGGAGGGAAGGATGAGGAGAACGCTTGGGCTGGCGGCAGCGTTGATCGTGGGGTTGGCGGGGACGGCTCTGGCGGGCGCGATGTACCGGAACGACTCTGGAGAGGTGGCGCGGGCGGTGCGGATCGAGTTCTCCGAGCCTGCGGAGATCACCTCGATGTGGCCGAGCTTCCCGCAGCGGGATCCTCAAGGCCCGGCCACGGTGATCGTCCTGAGCGGTGGCGAGATCGCCGCCGGTGGCTGGTTCAGCTTCACCTGGCGGCCGGACGCTGCCCGGGTGGTGACGATCGAGTGGTTCGTCAGCCCACCATCATCCGCTCGCCCCAATCTGGGGTTCTCCGATCCGAAGCCCAAGCCGGAGGTCCATGGCGAGATCCTCAACCCGGTCTTCTTCGCGCATCCCGCCTACGTGATGCAAGGCGTGTCCGAGCGGGACAAGGTGTTTGCGTTGCCCCTCCATGGGGTTCCCGAGCTCTCGTTCTACCCCGTCCTCGGTGGTCTCCCCGCCTCTTCGCTCACCTGGACGTTCGAGGTGAGCCACCCGGAGGGGATCGGTGCAGCCATCGAAGACAGAACCCTCTACATCTGGGGTAACAACCCGGAGTGGCAAGGTTATGGCGAGGTGGAGCTGCACGTGAGCGCCTCGGGCGGGCGCACCGGTTCGGTGGAGATCCCGGTGGTGGTGTTCTGCAGTGACCGGACGCTTTTGGACCCGCAGGGGAAGAAAGACTACTTCGTGCCGTGGGGCGCAATCCTCGACATCAACCGGATCCTGTCGACTGAGGAGCACATGCGGCAGTACAACAAGCCCGACCTCGGGCTCCTCGACCGGACACTGCGGTTCTCCCCGTGGAGACCGATGGAGTACCAGAAGAACGCCGGATTCACCACTGCGTGGATCAACGAGATCAGCTATGACGGAACATGGAGACAACCAACGATGCTCAGGCTGGTGGACGTTGTTCTTGAGGATCTGAGGCATCTCGGGTTCAACAGTCTGACAGTGCACAGTGCGTTCTACATCGATCTCAAGGATGATACGATTCGCCCCCGGTATGATGCGTGCGGGAACACACCCAACTTCTGGGGGCAGTCCAAGCGTCCCCACGAGGTGGCTTACATCGCCAACGAAGCCCATCGCCAAGGTTTCGCAGTCATGCTAGCCAGCTTCTATGTTCCCTTCGTGCCGATGGGTACAGCACTGGACCAGGGGCTCGAGTTGTGCAACTACTGCCCCACCAATCTCGATAGGTTCCTCATCGAGCACACATGTCACACAAGGCAGGAACTCGCATTCTGGGCGTCCCTGGGTGTCGACATAGCCGCGATCGGTATCCAGCTTGAGGGGCTGTGTGATGCCGCGATCCCGCTTTCTGAAGGCAATGAGCTTCAGGAGAGATTGGCAAGTGTGGCTCGTGAGGAGTTTCCAGGTCCGATCACCTCTCTGATGGGAGTCGTATACAGGCCACCTGGACAGGATCAGGCAAACATCTTCATGCCCTTCTGGGAGAAGTTGGACGTACTCTCGATCGGCATCAACTACCCGTACTTGACTCCGTTGACCCCCTATGCCCAACCCACTCTAGAACAGCTCATCGCGGGCTGGGAGCAGCTCATAGCGCATGTCTTCCGGCCTTTTCAGAACCGGTTCAACAAGCCCTTCATCGCCTACGAGGTGGGAACCTACCCCGTCTTGGGATGCTCCAACTTCGGTGCCTGGTGCAGAATCGCGGGAAGAGTCGAGATAGCTCCGTCTACCTTCAGCGTGGAGGACATGGAGAGGTACTTCGTCTCGCAACATAGGGCCTTTGAACAGATGGAAGGGTACTATGGGGCCATGCACTCGTTCTTCTATCTCACATTCGACTACAGGGAGGTAGGAGGCCATAGAGACTACGCGAACATCTCTCCGAGAGGCATCGTGGATGATCTGATCCAACAGCGCTTCCTGGGGGAGGCCCGGCCCAGGGTAGTTCAGATAGATGGAAGGACTGATGACTGGGACAACATTTCTCCTACGCGCTTCTCAGATCCTCGCGGAGACTCCAAGGGTGCGAACGACATCATTGGGATGAGCTACACCAGCGATGAGCTGTTCCTGTACTTCAAGATCGACTACCTGAGTGCGCCCTCAGGGTATCTCCTGATCCAGTTTGACACAAGCGGAAACGGCAAGGAGGACTTCTTCCTCATGCTCAACGACGTCAACGGTGCATGGTGGCGCCAGGAGACGATCTACCACCCGGACCACCCCAGGGTCCCGATCATAGGCATTGCGGATGCAGTCGACGGACCCAAGTTCATAGAGACGCGGATTCCCAGGCCTTTCCTTGTGGATTACTGGACAGGCGGCCCGTTCTCTGTCCGTCTGGTCCATGCTGACAGGAACTGGAACGTGGAAGACGAGACGGTGTGGCACAGGATCGACAGGCCGTGACCAGGGTCAAAGGTCAGGGCTTTGGCCGCGGCAGCTACTCCACCGTCAGCGCGGCGGAGCTGCGGTCGGTGTCGGAGAGGAGGAAGTCGGGGCTCTCGGCGAGGGCGTCCACCGGGCAGGCGTCTACGCACTGGGCGCAGAACGTGCACCGCGCGACATGCATCCGGATCTTCTTCACTTCGGGCAGGAACTCGATCACCTTCGCCGGGCACACCCGGATGCAGAGCTGACACCCGATGCACTTCTCCCGGTCGTAGGCGATCTTCCCCCGGAACCGGGGCGGCACAGGCACGGGCGGGACGAGGGTCGCCTTCCCCTCCTTCACCTTGCCCAGAAACCCGAGCACCGACTTGGGCATGTACTTCGCCGGGAACCGGTTCGTGGCCGGTTTGGTGAAGAGCTGGGAGAACAGGGTCTTGAGGATCATCCGACCACCATCCGGTCGAGCACGAGCAGCACGAGCCCCGCCACGGCCACCGCGGTGATCTGGAGCCAGAACCCGCGCGCCACCTGGTCGATCTTGAGCCGGGCCATCGCCACCCTCACCGTGGTCACCGCCGCGAACATCACGACGAAGATCTTGACGAGGTGGAACAGGAGGTCCACCGCCTGGCCGCCGGCCCCGGAGAGGCCGAGGAGCCCGGCGATCCCGTACGGGGCGAACAGGGTCACGACGAGGGCGGCCATGGCGATCGTCTTCGCCGCGTCGGCGAGGTAGAACAGCGCGAGGTACGTCCCGGAGTACTCGACCATCAGGCCGCCGGCGATCTCGGTCTCCGCCTCGGGGATGTCGAACGGGATCTTGGACAGCTCGGCCGGGGTCACGATCAGAAGACACGCGGCGAGGATCGCCAGGCCGATCACCCCCAACGGCCCAACCATGGTCCACAGGGGCGCGGCGGCGATCGCCCCCAGCGAGAACGCGGGGCCGCCGCCGAGGGTCGCCAGCCGCCACACCACGCCGACCACGGCCACGGCGAGCGGGAACTCGTAGGACATGAGCATCACGATCTCCCGCTGCGCGCCCACGGTGGCCAGGGGAGACCCGGAGGCGAACCCCCCGAGCGCCATCGCCACGGCGGGCACGGCGAGGAGGTACAGGACGAGGATCGCGTCGCCGCCGCTGCGAAGGATCGCCGGGAACGGCCCCCACGGGAGGTAGAGGAGGACCGTGAACGAGGCGATCACGGCGAGGAACGGCATCGCCTTGAACAGCCACCCCACGGCGTCCTTGGGAACGATGCTCTCCTTCACGAGGAGTTTGCCCACGTCGAGGAACGGCTGCCGGAGCGGGGGGCCGATCCGCGACTGCATCCGCGCGGCGAGTTTCCGGTCGAACCCCTTGTAGACGAGCCCGAGGAGCCCGCCGCCCACGAGCACCGCCGCCGCCTGCCACACGAGGTGAAGCGCGGTCACAGGCCACCTCCGTGACGGGGGACGGGGGACAGGTGACGGGTGACCCGGTCCGTCTTGGCGCGGGAGAGGCGGAGGAGTTCTTCCTTGAGCACCGTTCCCGGGGAGCCGTCGCGCACCACGTGCACGCGGTCCATGCAGCACATGCAGGGGTCGATCGAGGCGGCGATGATCGGGATGTCGGCCACCTCCTGGTCGCGGAACATCGGGACCCAGCTCATGAGGTTCGAGTACGTGGGCGCCTTCACCTTCCACACGATCGGCTCCTCGACTCCGGCCTCGAGGCGGATGTAGTGGATGACCTCGCCCCGCGGCGCCTCGTGCCAGCCCAACCCCTCGCCCTCGGCCTTCTTGAGGAAGGCGAGCAGGGCGGGGATCTTCGGGAACGAGGTGATCTCGCCCTCCGGCATCTCGTACAGGCACGTCTCGATCAGGTCGAGGGACTGGGCGACCTCGAGCAGCCGCACCACGGCCTTGTCGTACACGTCGCCCCGCGGTTCGAGCCCGTAGTCGCGGGGGGTGATCGCCTTCACCCCGAGCTCGCCATACACGAGGTACGGCCGGTCCTGACGCACGTCCTTGCTCAGGCCCGACGCCCGGGCGGTGGGGCCCACCGCGCACAGGGAGTCGGCCTCCTTTGGGGTGAGGATTCCCACGTTCCGGGTCCGGGCCTCGACGGACGGGTCGCGGAGGAACGCGTCGAGGAGCTCGTCGAGCAGCCCGCGGTAGTACCGGACCATCGCCTCGACCTTCGGGATCTGCTCGGGGGCGACGTCCCGCCGCACCCCGCCGTAGATGGGGAGCGCGTAGTCGATCCGGTTCCCGGACAGCTCCTCGAGGAGGTCCAGCACCTGCTCGCGCACCTTCCACGTGAGGTGGAGCAGGGTGTCGAACCCCAGTTCGTGGGCGGCGACGCCGGCCCAGAGGAGGTGGGAGTGGATCCGCTCCAGCTCGGAGTAGATCACCCGCAGGTACTGGGCCCGGGGCGGAACCTCGATCCCCGCTGCCCGCTCCACGGCGAGCGTGATCGTGATCGGGTGGGAGATCGAGCAGATGCCGCAGATCCGCTCGGAGAGATAGAGGGTCTGGATCAGGTTCCGCTTCATCGCCATGAACTCGATCCCGCGGTGGGCGAACCCGGCGCGGATGTCCACGCCCCGGATCCGCTCCCCCTCCACCCTGAACGTGAACCGGATCGGCTCCTTGAGCGCGGGGTGGATGGGGCCGATCGGGATCTCGTACACGTTCTGGGTCTCAGCCATTCTTCCCCTCCCACTCCACGAGCCGGTTCACGAGTTTCGCCGTCTCCGGGTCGTCCTTCCGCCACGGGTAGCCGGGGAAGTCGTCGGGCAGGAACACGTGCGCGGTGGACGGGATCCCGGTGAACTCGACGCCGAGGAACTCGATCTTCTCCCGCTCCGCGGTCTCGGATCCCGGCAGGAGGCCGCAGATCGAGGGAAGCACGGGATCTGCCTTGGACACGGTCACGCGGAGGGTGACGGTCACCTCGCCCCCCGGCGTGCCGTACCCGGCGGCAAAGTGGTACAGGAGTTCGATCCCCTCGCCCGTGTCCCGACCGGAGATCACGGAGATGTGCAACGGGCCGGCGGCCTTGAGCGCCGCCACCGCGGGGACGAGCCCCTCGCGGGGGATCTCGGCCCACAGCTCGGGTACCTCGACCCGCGTCCGCACCCCCACCGGCCGAGGCCGCAGCTCGACCTCGAGGCCCGGTACGGCGGACGCGAGCGCCTTCTTGACCTGATCGGCGGTCATCGCTTCTCCCCAGCGAGCTGTTCGAGCTTCGCCACCGCGGTCACCACGCCGTGGATGATCGCCTCCGGCCGGGGCGGGCAGCCGGGGACGTAGGCCGCCACGGGGACGATCTTGTCCACCGGACCGACCACGTTGTAGCTGTCGTAGAACACGCCCGAGGTGGAGCCGCACCCGCCGACCACGACCACGGCCTTGGGTTCCGGCGTCTGGTCGTAGACCCGCTTCAGCCGCTCCGCCATCGGCCGCGTCACGGGCCCGGTCACGAGGAGGACGTCGGCGTGGCGCGGGGTGCCGACGAGCTTGATGCCGAACCGCTCCACGTCGTAGCGGGGGGTGAGGGCGGCCACGATCTCGATGTCGCAGCCATTGCACGAACCGGTGGCGACGTGGAACACCCACAGCGCCCGCTTGAACGACGACAGGCCCATCTCAGCCCCCCACGAGGACGATCAGGAACGCCACGGCCAAGATGACCACCAGCCACCCCACGTAGTCGTTGACCAGCCCGCTGTGCAGCGCCCGGAGCCGCTCGACGTAGGGCCGCAGCCCCTCCACGAACCCCCAGTAGAGGTGCCCCCCGCCGACGTGGGCTCCTTCCATCTTTTCGCCGGACAGGAACGGGAGTTCGCGGTCGGTCCCCCGGGTGTAGTCGCGCCGGCCGCGGGACCACACGACGAGCGCCAGCAGGGTCACCCCCGCCGCGGCGGCGAGCCAGAGGAGCGGGTTCCAGAACCCGTGCCCGGTGAGGAGGGTCATCGTCCCAGCACCGCCCGGAGGTAGAGGTCGCGGCCCGTCCACAGGGCGTCCGCTGCCGGCGCCACGAGGTGGCGGACGACGAGCTCGGGGAACAGGCCCAGGGCGAGCACGCCCAGGGCGAGCACGCCCATCGCCACCAGCATCGGCACGGGAACCGGCTTGGGCTGGGAGAGCTTGGGCCCGAGGAACGCCCCCTGGAACGCCTTCACGAACACCGCGAGGAGGAGGATCGACGCCAGGATCGCGAGCGCGGACAGGATTGGGGAGAGGAGAAAGCTCGACTGGTAGATCATCAGCTTCGAGGCGAACCCGTTGAGGGGCGGGATCCCCGCCAAGGCGAGGGATCCGAGGAGGAAGAACCCGGTGGTCCACGTGAGGTCGTGCCCTAGCCCGCCCAGGTTCGCCAGGTTCCGGTTCCCGGCGGCCTTCTCCACCGCGCCCACGGCGAGGAACAGGAGCCCAATCGCCACCGCATCATTGAGCATGTGGAAGATCCCGCCCTGGATTGCGACGAGCCCGTACGCGGGCCGGGCGGCGATGGCGGTCAGGCCGACCCCGACCCCGAGGAGCATGTACCCGATCTGGGATACAGCCCCGAACGCGACGAGCCGGCCGAGGTCCATCTGGACCACCGCCATCAGGGCCGCCACGAGGAGGGTCAGGGTGCCGAGGGCGACGACGAGCCACCCGATCGCCGGGTCGGCGACCCCGCCATAGAGGGTGAACAGGACCCGGAACAGGGCGTAGAGGGAGATCTGGGTGTTGGCGACGAGGAGGATCACCGCCTGGGCCGGCGCCTCGCCGTACGCATCGGGCGCCCACATGTGCAGGGGCACCGCGCCGGCCTTCATGAGGAGCCCGCCCAAGAGGAGGGCGAGGGCGATCCGGTCCACCACCGACCCGGTGATCTGCCGGGCGAGGTAGGCGAGGTTCAGCGCCCCGTACTCCCCGTAGAGGAGGGCGATCGCGAGGAGGACGAACAGCCCGCCCACGGTGTACATGACCATCGTCTTGAACGCCGCCTCCGGGCCGCGCGACGCCCACGTGCGGTACCCGACGAGGCCGCACGCGGCGATCGACGTCACCTCGAAGAACACGAACAGGTTGAACAGGTCGCCGGTGAACGCCATCCCGAGCATCCCCGCCCAGAGGAGCGTCCCCAGGGTCAGGGCGAGGGTCTTGCCCTCGTCCTCCACCAGGTACCGCCAGGCGTAGGCGAAGCCGACCACGGCCACGAGGGCGGTGATGAGCCCCATGAACGCGCTGAGGGCGTCCACGGCGAGCACGATGCGGATCGGGAACCCGCCCGGGGCGAGGGTGTCCAGCGGCCACGCCCCCCCCAGGGTGTAAACCTGGATCCCGACCGTGTAGACCTGGACGGCGACAAGGACGGTGAGGGCGGCGGTGGCGCCTGCGACGAGGACGAGCCACAGGTCACGCAGGGACGGGCGAAGCTTCGCCCACAACGGCAGGGCGAACGCGCCCAGCAGGGGCACGGCGACGGCGAGGATCGGGGCGTGCGCGGCGAGGTTCATCCTGAGAGCTCCGTGACCTTGCGGCCGTCGAGGGTCTTCTTGTGGCGGTGGATGACGACGACGAACGCGAGCATGAGCGCCGTGGTGGCGAGTCCAATCACGATGCTCGTCAGGGTGAGGGCCTGCGGCGTGGGGAGGACCATCGCGGCGTCCGGCGGGGCGTACGTGTAGATGGGGACGATCCCGCCCCTCACGTAGCCCGTGGCGACGAGGTACAGGTTGACCCCGTTCTCGACGATCTTGATCCCGATCACGACCTTGATCAGGTTCCTCCGGAAGAGGAGGGCCCACAGGCCGAGGAGGACGAGGACCATGCACACCACGAACGGCGTGTTACCGATCATCGTCGCCCCCGAACAAGCCGAACAGGACCATCACCGCGCCCAGGCCGCCCAACACCTTGAACCCCACCGCCCAGTTCATGAGGGGGACCGTGCCCCCGGTGCTGAGGAACCCGGCGTTGGGACCGATCGGTGAGGCCGCGCCGAACAGCCCGCCCGATCCGGCGAGGAGGTTGAAGAAGAACGTGGTCCCGATCCCGAGGAACGCCAGGACCACGAACGCGATACCGCCGAGGTCCTCGAGAACCGACAGCGGGCTCTTCAGCTTCTTGAGCGAAGGCGCGCCGAACGCGACGAGGAGGAGCGCCACCGCCGACGCGGCCACCGCCCCGCCCTGGAACCCTCCGCCTGGGGTGAGGTGCCCGTGGAGGATGACGTACCCCCCGAAGGCGAGGATCACCGGGACGAGGATCCGGGCGATCGTCCGCACGACGACGCTCATCGCTTCAGCCTCCGCAGGACCAGGGCGACCCCGATCACGGCCGTGAACAGCACCGTCGCCTCGCCGAGGGTGTCGTAGCCTCGGTAGTCGAACACGATCGCCGTCACCACGTTGCTCGTCGCCGCCTCCGTCTGCGACCAGGCGTTGAAGTAGCGGTCCATGAGGTCGTGGCGCGGCGCTCCGAACGGGCGCATCCGCGCCCCACCGAGGAGGAGGGACCCCGCCACGATCACGAACGCCGCCAAGACGGTCCAGCGCCTCATTCCTCCTCCTTGCGCTGCGTCTTGCGGATGGCGAGGACGAAGATCGCCGTGGTGAGGGCCGCGCCGACCCCGGCCTCGGCGATCGCCACGTCGGGCGCCTGAAGTAGGTAGAACTGGAGGGCGAGCAGGAGGCTCGACCCGGCGAGGGCGATCACGCTCGCCAGGAGGTCCTTCAGCCACACGGCAAGGACCGAA
>DYGJ01000098.1:0-4024 GCA_020724765.1 Thermotoga sp.
TCCCAGCTCTCGACTTGGACCTGTTTCACGCGGGCAGGTCACGATCTTGATCGAGCGCGAACCTAAGAGCCATGGCTTCCCCCCGCTTGCAGAACATGCCGGCTGAGTCGGTAGACAATCGGATCCACGGTCACGGATGTCTGAAAGGGCTCCATCTTCTCTGTTCGTCAGGGAGCGCGTTGAGGAAAGCGCCCGGCGACACGGTCTCACGCCTGAAGAAGGTCTCGTCGTATCCCCAACTCCTGAAACCGCAGAATTGATCCCCAAACCTGTTCCTGAAGAGCGCAAACTGCTCAGCAACATCCCGCGGGGCCCACGTTCCTACGTAGAGTGCGAGATAGGGAAAAGCCCACAAGTCCCCCTTCGAGATATACCAGAGTGCGCTCCATACATACTTGGTCACGTTGACCAACGAGCCACGCTCGGCGATCGCACCGTTGCTGATGACGACACCGGCTTCAGGTACGACAACGTAGGTATGGGTGATCCCCGGAGAGCCTGGCGGCGCAGGCGAGCCCTTGATTAGGATGTTCTCGACCCCCGCAAGATCCAGTACCGACGCGAAGCAGTTGGCATGGGTGACGCAATGAACAGCACTGACCGACACGGTCTCGTCGATCGTGTACTCGTTAAGGCTGCATTGCCAATCATGCCCATGGACTATGCCCAGACCTTGTGCCCACACTCCGGTAGCTGTTTCAAGACCCTGAATGAGCTGGGGGCGATCCATGGCAAGCGCGGCCAGCCACGCAGTCCACGGGCTGATGCGATTGGCACGGAGAACCCACTGTTGTACGATTGCGAACTGCCACACCTGGGAGGGGTACCCCAAAAGATGTCGGGCGTAGATTTGCCTGAAGGGGTGGAGCGACGGGTTACCCTTGACGGAAGCGAGCCTCGCGAGTTCTTTCTCTTTGGCCGTGCCAAGCCTTGTGGTCTCCCTGAGCTTCGCCAAGATCGCCCGCTCGAAATCCGACATCTCCGGCTCCATGGGAGCGGATGCGTACTGACCCACGATCGCCGCAAGCTCCGCGTTGTGCGAAGTATCGTCGCGCCCCATCAGGGGATACCAGACGTGATCTTCGTTGAAGATCAAGAAGGTCGCTGCGTTTGGCCTTGCGCCAGTGGGCGTTCCGTCCGCCACAAACAGCGCTCCATCGCTGCTCCGAACCAAGTAGGCGGACTCATCAACGCACACCATGATGAAGACCTGTTCCCGGCCTTGTTCGTGCCACGAGAAGTACGCGATCGTGGCTCTCTCCAGCTCCGTTATCTGCTTGTCTCGGGCTTTGAGAACCGCAGGTAGCGAGAGCATCCTCCAGTCCAGCCAGCCCAGTACCGGAGCTTGCTTGGGATATCGGTCCTCTGTTCGGATCGCAGTGTACGTGGCGAGGCTCACTTGCCGGAAGGAGAACGGCGGTCCCGAGAAGAAGGTCTGCGGGTACAACGACTCGCTGTCGGGGTCTGTCACGGCGTATGCCGCGGCGAATCCGGGGTTCTGCGTGACATGCTGCACGAATAGGGCGTCACCTTGTAGGTAGACCTCTGGGTGCGCCACCGCAAGCGAGCGGGAGGCATAGAGCCCGTACTTCGCGTAAGGATCCGATGCACTCGCACTGGCGATATCCTCCCACGCCTGGCGATGCAGCTGGTCGGCCAACTGACGACCTTGAGCCGAGAGGAGGGCTCGGGATCCTGGGTGATCAAGGGGGATCAGGACATTCAGCACCCTGACACCGAAGAACGGATTGTTCACCGCATGAAGCATGCAGACCGTTAGGTACGACAACGATGAGCACGGGACGATGACAACCGTGCCAACCCAGTGAGCACCCTCCTTCTTCACGGGAACCTGTAGCTCCTCGAAATACCCATATGGACCCGTCCAGGTCCTTGCCGGCCCCTGGATGACGCGTCCCCAACACTGCGTCCGGCTGTGCTGGACGACAAAGCGTACGGTGGGATTGGAGTCCTTCCCCATGACGTACGTGTCCTTGTAGACTGCGATCGTGATCTCTGTCGGGATGTCTGCAGTGAGAGGGCCTGTCCAGGCGAGCGCGCCAGCACTTCTGTCGCTGTCAGCAACCGGTTGCGCTCCAATCGTCTGAGCCGCGCACGGCGCCTGGATTGCCAATGACAACACGGTCCCCAGCAGTGCAGCGAACGAACAGCGGAGAAGCAGGACCAACACACCGCGAGTCTACCGCGTGTCTCGGCACGAGACAAACAGCCGGATCAGAAGAGTGGGCCTCCAGGGGAACGGAATCTTCCTTCGATGACCGCAGATGTCCTCTGTTAAGGGCAAGGCCGCAGCCGGGCAATTCAGAGGTACGCCAAGGATGGCAGGAGCGTCACTCCGGACGTGGCTCCTCGGGGAGGACTCGAACCTCCGGCCCGCCGGTTAACAGCCGGCTGCTCTGCCAACTGAGCTACCGAGGAGTACGCGGCAATGGTACCCCTAGCAGCCAGAGGCGCCAAGGCCGGTTGACCTCAGTAGTGGGCCAGCAGCCCCCGGTCCTTGGCGATTCCCTCGAACAGCCGGAACACGCCGATCCCGAGCAGAAGGTAGAACGCGCCGGTCCCGATCAGGACGAGGACGTCCCCGAGAGGCAGGGTGAACAGGGTCTCCCCGTCCACCATCGCCTGGCCGAGGAGCCGTGTTCCCAGGGAGAGAGGCAGGGCCTTGCCCCACGCCGCGTCGGCCGGCAGGGCGACCAGGGCCACGAACACGAACTGCAGCACCTGGAAGAACGCTTGAATGCGCTTGTACACCAGGGCTAGCCCGGCCATTAGGAACCCGATCCCGTACACCGGGGCCAGGGTGAGGAAGAGAAGCGGCAGGAGCGTCCCCAGCGGGAGCCGCAGGAAGTGCCCGGTGGTGACCATCATCAGCCCGAGCAGCGCCGCCACCATGACGAGGCTCGTCAGGAACGACCCGGCGATCCACGATAGGTTCACGAACCGGAACCCCAGTGGGCACATGTACAGCTGCTCCAGCGTCCCTTGCTGCGCTTCTCGCATCAGCTCCCAGGAGAGGTCGGAGTAAGCGGCGATGGCGAACGTCCACACCAGAAACCCCACCACCAGTCCCTCCAAACTCTCCCCGAACAGGTTCACACCCAATCCTTGGACGTAGCGGGCCCCGGCGAACAGGAGGAGGAAGATGAGGTACAGCGTGGCTAAGCCGGAAAGGGTGTTGAACGGGTACCGCTTCAGCTCGATGAAGAACCGGGTGAGCACGGCGAGGAACGTCCATAGACGGCTCATCGCTCTCCCTCGTTCTGGCCCCGCACGATGCGCAGGAACACGTCCTCCAGGTCCGGCTCCGCGCGGCTGACCCCCTCCACGGCGACACCGGCCTCGCGCAAGGCGTCCATCAGGGTGTACACGTCCTGCTCAGGCGGGAGTTCCACCTCCAAGGCGCGCTCCGCCTCCAGGGGCCGTAGCGCCGAAAGGCGCGCCTCCAGCCTCGCCCGCGCCCCGTCGGGCAGCCCGTCCTGCAGGCTCACCCGGTACGCGCGGGTCCGGAACAGGGAGAGGAGGTTGGGGACGAGGTCGTCGGCCACCACCCGCCCCCGGGCGAGGATCACCACCCGGGCGCAGGTGTCCTCGACGACCCCCATGTCGTGGGACGAGAGGACCACCGTCTTGCCGTGAGCGCGGGCGAGCTCGCGGATGAACCCCCGCAGCTCGTGCGAAGTCTCCACGTCCAGCCCCAGCGTCGGCTCGTCCAGGAGCAGGAGCGGGGTCTCCTTCACCAACGCGCAAGCCAGCGCCAGCTTCTGCTTCATCCCCTGGGAGAGGAGGTTGGCCGTGGTCCGTCGCTTGTCCTCCAGGGCGAACAGGGCCACCAGGTCCTGGGTCCGGCGCCGCGCCTCCCGGGGAGGAGCCCCCTGCAGTCCGGCGAAGAACCGCAGGTTCTCCTCCACCGACAGCCGCCAGTACACGTTGCGGGAGCCTTCCAGGAGCGCCGCCACGTGCCGGGCGACCTCGGGCCGGGAAGAGGGAACCCCAAACACCTCTG
>DYGJ01000098.1:4034-7014 GCA_020724765.1 Thermotoga sp.
GAGTCCGCACAGAATCTTGATCGCCGTCGTCTTCCCCGCCCCGTTGGCCCCGAGGAGCCCCACGATCTCCCCTTGCCCCACCCGGAACGAGATGCCCGTAAGGGCCTGCACCGGGCCCTTGCGGGTCCGGTACTCCTTCGTCAGGCCGTCCACGACTACCGCGTCCATGATCTGGCTGTGAGTGTCGGTTGGCGGGGGTCTCGGTTCAATGACGCCCGGCGCGCCGTTGACTAGCTTCCCACGTACACGTACACCGACCGCTCCTGAGGTCCGTCGAACTCGTAGAAGTACACGCGCTGGTCCTCGCCTAGGACCATCCGCCCGTTCTCGACCACCCCCACCTCGGTCGGCGCGACGAACGCGGCCTTGGTGTACTCCGGCGCTTCCCGATCGGGGTTCACGGCCTCCAGGAATCGGTCGAGTTTGGGAGCGTCCTCCTCGGTGAGGGTGCGGTGGATGCTGATCGCCGCTGCGTCGTGGGGGATGTAGATGATCACAAACCCCTCGCGAACCCCGGACTCGGCCACCGCTTGCTGGATCTCCCCCGTGATGTCGCTCGCCTCTTCCCGCTGCGTCGTCCGTAGACGAATCTTCTTCAGCACTCGTCCTCCTCAGATTCCAACTCCGCCCGCGCCCGATGGGCCTCCGCTGCGTGGGCGAAGGTCGCAACCGCACCAAGCCTCTCCATCGCCCTGATTCTGCGAGGGGTGTGATGCCGACGCCAGTGGCCATGAGCGTTATCCTCTCTACAATGTCTCTTATGAGGCGACTGCTCGTTCTCGGGCTTGTGTGTGCGGCGATGACGATCGCGGGGGGAGCATCCGAAGTCTGGCTCCTCCGGATCGAGGGAGAGATCGGGAGAGGGACCGTATCGTTCATCCGCAAGGGCCTCGCCGAGGCGGAGGCAGCCGGGGCGCCAGCCGTGGTCTTTGACTTCGCCACCCCTGGTGGGTACCTCGACGCGGCCACGTCGTCTCGCGACCTCATCCTCGGGGCGGGCGTGCCGACGATCGCCTTCGTGAACCGGGAGGCGTATTCGGCTGGGGCGCTGCTCGCGCTGGCCTGCGAGCGGATCTACTTCGCTCCGGGCGGGGTGATGGGGGCGGCTACGCCGGTGTACTTCGACCCGAGCGGCGAGATGAGAACTGCCTCCGAGAAGGTGATCTCCGCGGTGCGGGCGCTGTTCCGGGCCACAGCCGAGGAGCGGGGCCGCGATCCGGACGTGGCGGAAGCGATGGTGGACCTCGACATCGAGGTCCCTGGCCTCGTCGAGAGCGGGAAGCTGCTTACCCTGACGGCCAAGTCGGCGGCGGAGTGGGGGTACTCGGACGGCGAGGCGCCCACGCTTGCCCAAGTGCTGGCGTTGGCTGGCCTGGGCGGGGCAGTGGTTCGGGAGTTCACCCCGCGGTGGGTGGACTCGGCCGTGGCTACGTTGACCGCGCCCGGGTTGGCGGCGCTGCTCATCGTGATCGGCGTGCTGGGTCTGCTGTGGGAGATCCTGACGCCGGGGTTCGGGGCGCCGGGCATTGTGGGATCGGGCGCGCTGGCTCTGTTCTTCTGGGCCCATTCCCTGGCCGGACTGGCCGGCTGGGAGTCCATCGTGTTTCTCGTGGCGGGACTCGTAGCGATTGTGTTGGAGATCTTCGTGTTCACCGCCAGCGACTTCGGCCTCGCGGGGATCGCTGGGCTGGTGCTGATCGGACTGGGTCTGTACCGAGGGATGGTGGGGCCGTTCACCGACCCCGCTCAGGCAGGCACGGCTCTGGTGGTGGTCTCGGTCTCCATCTTGGCGGGCGTGGTCGTCTCCGCAGTGGTCCTCGCTCGTCTTCCGCGGTCGCGACTGCGCCTGGGAGGGGTGATCCTGCAGACGGCGATTCTCGGCCGGGCGAGCGATCCATCTGAGTTCCGGCCCACGCCGTGGGTAAACCGAAAGGGCATTGCGGTAACCGATCTCCACCCTTCGGGGGCAGCGGAGTTTTCCGGCGAGCGGGTAGATGTGGTGGCCGAGGGGGGCTTCATTCCCAAAGGGGAGGCCGTGGTGATCGTGCGGGATGACGGGTACCGCAAGGTCGTTCGGGTAGCGAAGGAGGGCTAGATGGAAGGGATAGGTTTGTACGTGATCATCGGGTTGGCGATCGTCGTCTTGTGGCTGTTCTTCTACTTCGTTCCGGTGGGGCTGTGGGTTTCGGCCCTTGCCGCGGGGATTCCGGTGGGGCCGATGACGTTCATCGGGATGCGTCTCCGGAAGGTGAATCCCCATCGCGTGATCATGCCGATGATCGCCGCGTGGAAAGCGGGCATCAAGCTCACCACCTCTGACCTCGAGGCGCACTACCTGGCGGGAGGCAACATCGAACGGGTGGTGCGGGCCCTCATCTCCGCCGACAAGGCGGGGATTGCCCTCGGGTTCCAGCGGGCGGCGGCGATCGACCTCGCCGGCCGCGACGTGTACGACGCGGTGGCGATGAGCGTGAACCCACGGGTCATCGAGACCCCGAAGATCGCCGCTGTAGCCAAGGATGGGATCGAACTCCTCGCGGTCGCCAAGATCACCGTGCGCGCGAACATCGAGCGGCTCGTCGGCGGCGCCACGGAAGCGACCGTCATCGCCCGCGTCGGAGAGGGGATCGTGTCGGCGATCGGATCGGCAGGCTCCCACAAGGCGGTGCTCGAGAACCCCGATTCCATCTCGAAGCTCGTTCTCTCGAAGGGTCTCGACGCGGGCACCGCGTTCGAGCTCCTCTCGATCGACATCGCTGACGTGGACGTGGGGCGGAACATCGGGGCCGAGCTCCAAACCGCCCAGGCCGAGGCCGACCTCAAGGTCGCGCGGGCGAAGGCCGAGGAACGGCGGGCGATGGCGATCGCCCGCGAGCAGGAGATGTCCGCCCTCGTCCAGGAGCGCCGGGCGCTGGTGGTGGAGGCCGAGGCGGAGATCCCGCGGGCGATGGCCGAGGCGTTCCGCAAGGGGCAGTTTGGG
>DYGJ01000099.1:0-1868 GCA_020724765.1 Thermotoga sp.
GGGACGAACACCACCGACCCTTCCTGGATAGGGATGAGGCCGGTCGTGGTGAGCACGGTGCCCCGACCGCGCAGGACGACCACTCCGTGCTCGAACGGGTGGGTGTGGGCCGGGGTGTGGCCGCCAGGGGTCAGCGTGAACAGGCGCACCGCGAACGTGGGCGCACCGTCGGACGGCCCGACCAGAACCCGCTTCAGAACGCCCACGATCTCGGCACCGTTCGACATGTCGGTGCTCTGGACTTCGGTCATCTCTCTCACGATCACCATGCGCGCCTCCTCTATACAGTTCGTGCCAGGAGCGGCACGTACAGCTCGCCGGGGGTCAGGGACCCGTGCAGCCCGCGCAGCTTGAACTCCTCCGTCGGCCAGAGGAGGAACTTCCGCTCACGGGACAGGACGAGGAAGTCGCCGAGGAGCGCCCGCACGGCCGGCGTGGGCTCTTCCAGCCCCCACAGCTTCCGCTTCAACGCCTCCTCCACCGTGAGCACGGTGAATGCGTCCGGAAAGTGCCGGGCGAAGAAGCTCTCCACCGCGTCCTCGTGTCCCCGGCGCACGAACAGGTACGATGCGCGGGGGTCGCCGACCGGCGGGACGAGCAGGCCATCGCGCAGCGCCGGATGCGCGGGGCAGGACACCATGTCCTTCACCGGGTCGGCCTCGTAGAACCCGTGATCCGCCGTGACGAGCACGGTCGCCCCGCGGGGCAAGATCTCGCGCGCTTGGCCGAGGATGCGAAACACGTGCGCCGCCTCGAGCTCGAACGCGCGGGTGGTCGGCCCGTACACGTGGCCGAGGCTGTCTGTGGACGGCAAGTACACGACGAGGAGCGACGGCCGCGGTCCCTGGTGCGCGTCGGAGAGGTGCATGAGGAGGTCGGACGCCGTGAGGTAGGGCACGGTGCGCGTGGCCCCTTGGTACAGGATGCGCGACAGGCCCGACTCGGCGATGAACTTGGGGAGAAACAGCGTCGTCGTGATGCCTTTCGCGGCGAGCCGGCTGTACAGGGTCGAGCCGGTCAGCAGCTGCTGGGGCTGGACACCCAGCTTCTCCAGGGCGTTGTCGCGGCCGCCGGGCGTGGTGAGGCGGATCATGTCCACCACGGACCCCACCTCGGTGCGGAACAGCTTGTACCCTAACACCCCGTGGGCGATCGGGCTCAGTCCGGTGGACAGCGTGGATAAGGCGGCGGTCGTCGTGGACGGGAACACCGACGTCAACGGGATGTACGCCCCGTCGCCGATGAACGAGGCGAGGTCTACGATCCCCCGCTCGCGGAGGTTCTCCAAGCTGTGGTAGCCGAGGCCATCCACGATCACGCTCAACACGACCTCCGACGGGCGAAGTTCCAACTCCTCATGGAGGCTCGGCCCCGTGGGCGTGAGGCCGAACAGGCCCTCGATGGTTGCCGGTACCGCGAGGAGGGAGTACCGCTCGTAATGGGGGCGCTGACCGCCCGTCGCGTCCAGAATGCGCTTGAGCACGTGTTGCCCTGAGTTCATGGCTTCGGGCATTATAGCCGTCGGCCCGACGCGGACGGAAAGGAGGACGATGGCAACGTGTCCACAGGCGAAGGAGAACCTCGTGCGCTGCACCTGCACGTGGCCCAGCTGTCCGCGTAAGGGGAACTGCTGCGCGTGTCTCGCCTACCACCTGGCGCAGGACGAACTCCCCGCATGCTGCTTCCCTCTTGAGGTGGAGCGCACCTACGACCGGTCGTTCCGCCGTTTCGCCGGGCTTCACCGATGAAGAACGCGCTGGTGGCGCGGATCCTCTACGAGATCGCCGATTTTCTGGAGCTGGGGGACGTTCCGTTCAAGCCCCGCGCCTACCGCCGCGCCGCCCGGGCGGTGGAGGACTGTCCGACCC
>DYGJ01000099.1:1878-2107 GCA_020724765.1 Thermotoga sp.
GGCGGCCGAAGGGCGGCTGTGCCACCTTCCCGGAGTGGGGGAAGCGATCGCAGCGAAAATCGCGGAGATCGTGGCCACGGGAAGGCTCCGCTACCACGACGAGCTGAAGGCCCAGCTTCCGGTGGACCTGCAGGCCCTCTTTCCGGCGGTACTCCTCGGTACTTCCCGCTGGACTTCAAGGCTGTAGCCGTCCCGGACCTGGCCTGCGCTGGATACGCGCGTGTAAAGA
>DYGJ01000099.1:2117-6898 GCA_020724765.1 Thermotoga sp.
CCCAAAGACTGCCAAGCTCCTCTACGATGAGCTCGGGGTGAGAACCCTCGCGGACTTGGAGAGGGTGGCGCGCGAGGGGCGGATCCGGAAGATCAAGGGCCTCGGCGAGAAGCTGGAGGAGAAGATCCTGCGGGGGCTCGCGGAAACGCGGCGCGCCGAGCGGCGGGTGCTTCTCGGACGGGCGATCCCGCTGACCCGCGACCTGTGTCAGAGGCTTCGGGCGACGGGCCTGTTCGCGCGGGTCGAGCCGGCAGGGTCGCTCCGCCGGGGCAAGGAGACGGTCGGTGACCTAGACCTCCTGGCGATCTCTGACCGACCGGACGAGGCCGCTGCTGCGTTCTGCTCCCTGCCGGGCGTCGAGGAGGTTCTCGCCCAGGGTCCAAAGAAGGCCTCGGTGCGGTTGGGTGACGGGGTCCAGTGCGACCTGCGCATGGTCCCGAAGGCTTCGTTTGGAGCGGCACTTCAGTACTTCACTGGCTCTAAGGAGCACAACATCCGCCTGCGGGAGCGAGCTGTCGTCCGGGGGCTCAAGCTCTCCGAGTACGGGCTGTTCGCCGCCGATGGAGCGGCCATCGCGGGTGAAGACGAGGCGGGGGTGTACGAGGCCCTGAGCTTGGCCTACATCCCGCCCGAGCTGCGCGAGGATGGCGGCGAGGTCGCTGCGGCCGAGCGGGGGAAGCTTCCACGTTTGGTCGAGATAGATCAGGTCTGCTGCGACCTCCATGTCCATACGGACGCGTCCGATGGCGAGATGACCCTTGAGGAGGCGGTGCGAGCGGCGCAGGAGCAGGGGATCACATGCCTGGCGATCACGGATCACCTGAAGTTCGCCGCGGCGATTCCCGGCCTGTCCTCGGACGACCTCCGCCGTCAGATCGAGGAGGTGCGCCGGCTGAACGAGCGCTTCCCTGGGCTGACCGTGTTGACCGGGGTCGAGGCGAACATCGCCCGGGACGGGAGGGTGGACGTTCCCCGGGATCTTCTCCGCGACCTCGATTTTGTGATCGCCTCGGTGCACAGCCACCTCCGCCTCGGCAGGGCGGAGATGACGGAGCGCCTGGGCCGGGCGCTGGAGGACGAGGGGGTGGACGCACTCGGGCACCCCACCGGACGGCTGATCGGGGAGCGCCCCCCTTACGAGGCCGACTGGGACGAGGTGTTCCGCCGAGCGGCCAAGTCCGGGACCGCGCTTGAAGTGAACGCGCACCCCAAGCGGCTCGACCTTCCCTCGGAGCTCATCCGGCGCGCGCTTGGGTTTGGCGTCAAGCTTGTCGTTGGGACCGACGCCCACCTGCCGAGCCAGCTTGGTTACCTCGAACTGGGTGTTCTCACCGCCCGGCGGGGGTGGGCAACGGCGAGCTGTGTACTGAACACCCTTCCCGTACGCGACTTTCTCGCGGCGCGGAAGCGTGGTCGGTAGTCGTCCGGTTTGCTCTCCCAAGGCGTGCCGGAGTACCCTTGGCCTCGGGAGGTGGCGCGATGAAGGTGCTGGGAATTGTCGGCTCAATGCGCAAAGAGGGGAACACGGGCCAGCTTGTGGAGGCAGTCCTTGGCGCGGTCAAGGAGACGAAGCCCAAGATTCGCACACAGATTGTGAACCTGTCTGCGCTGGAGATCGGTCCCTGCCAAGGGTGCTACGACGTATGCGCGAAGTCGCCCTACAAGTGCGTGGTGAAGGACGACTTTCAAGGCCTCCTTCAGAAGATGGAAGACGCCGACGGAATTGTCCTCGGAGCCCCGCTCTACTTCCCTGTTCCGTCCCGGGTCGTCGCCCTGTGCGAGCGGCTGGTGTGCTTGGCCTACTTTCACGACATGCGCGGCCACAAGGGGACCCACCTCTTTGAGGACAAGCCGTGCGCGTTCATCTCCGCCACAGGGGGGGGGCGATCCGATGGAGGTGTTTCGCTACCTGTTCGGGTTTGCGATGTCGATGCGGATGACCCCGCTGACGATCAAGCGCTTTCCTTACTACGGGGTCGCCGGACGAGGTGATCTCGCCAAGGACGAAGGCAAGCCGTTCGACGGAGCAAGCGAACTGGGCCGGTTTCTTGCCGAGGCGGTCGAGGGCTAGCTGAGTCCATGTGCCGCCTTCTGGGTGTCAGCGCACGCGAACCCGCCCCGCTGCAGAGGTACTTATCCAGGTTTCCCCACGGTCTCCTGGCGATGAGCCTGCACGGAGCCCACGCCCCCCACCGCGACGGCGTAGGATGGGCGTACCGCGACGGCTGCGGCCGGATGCGGCTCCATCGCTGGGGGCGCAGATCTCTGGTGGGGAGTGAAGGCCTTCCTGGCGATCTCTCCGGGCAGACGACGCTTCTCGTCGCTCACGCCCGCAAGGCATCTCCCGAGTACCGGACCACGCTCGGTGCACTTCAGGCTCAACCGCTGGTGCGGGACGGGCTGTTCCTCGCCCACAACGGGACGATCCGCGACGTGGCCGTACTGGGCGAGGGCATCGGCACGGATTCCCAGCGGCTTCTCGATTGGCTCGTCGAGGCATGGAGGCCACGAACTCCGGAGCGGCTACCGGCGGTATTGTCCAAGCTCGGCGGGATGATCCGCGACTACACCGCCGTCAACGTGGTGCTCACCGATGGAGACATCCTGTACGCGCTCCGCCTTTGCACGCGCGATCCAGCCTACTACACGTTGCACTGGCGGGCAGGGGACGGCGCGGTGGTCGTGGCCTCGGAACCGCTGGGCGAGGGGCCGGGGTGGACAGCCTTGGGAAATGGCGAACTGCTCGCCATTTACCCCGATCTGTCCGTGGCCACGTGGCAGGCTGTACTTTCGCCGATCTAGAGAGGATCTTCAACACCGTCACGAACCGAGGTAGGGGTCGAGAAGGGAGAGGATCTGGGCGAGGGGCGCGATGTCCTCCTCGCTGAACTGGGCCGGCTGGTGCGAGTCCACGTCGAACACCGCCACCACGCGACCGTCCTTCAGGACGGGAAGAACGATCTCGCTCTGGGAACGCGGATCGCACGCGACATGCCCTGGGAAGAGATGAACGTCGGGCACGACCACCGGCTGGGCGGTGCGCCAGCACGTGATGCACACGCCTGCTCCCCGCAGGACCTGGCACGCCACGGGCCCCTGGTAAGGCCCGACGTGAAGCTCGTCCCCTGCCACGAGGTAGAACCCGGTCCAGGAATGGTGCGGCATCTTCGCGTGGAGCACGGCGCAGATCGTGGCCATCGCCGCCATGAGGCTCGGCGACTTCCCGGTGGTCAGATCGCGGAGCTGGGTGTGGATCCGCTCGTACCGGCTCGCGCGCCCTTCGACTACCGGCTCGGTCACGGCTGGGCATGCATCGTCTGGTCTACCTCGCGGAACCTGGACCAGTCGTACCCTTGGACCTCCAGGCGCTCTCGGATTCCCTCCAGCGCATCGGTAGGGAGTGTGGGCGTCCGGGACAGAATCCAGCCGTAGTTCCGGCTGGGGTGGCCGACGACGGCGTAGGAGTAGTCGGAGGCGAGGTCGATCACCCAGTAGTCGGCGGGGAAGAACCGCAGGCCGAGGAGGTTCACAAAGCTCACCTTGAGCTTGGCGGGGGCCTTCGGGTCAGGGACCCACGCCCGGCCGCGGGCCTCGATCCGTTGTCCGTCGGCGGAGAAGCACACGTTGATGACCTCGATCTGCCCGTTCGGCTGTAGCGCGTACGTGGCCGTGGTCCCCTGGACGCAGTTCCGCTCGAACGTGGTGGGGATGCTCGCCACCGCGTACCACGTCCCGAGGTAGCGGGAGAGGTCGAGCTCGTCCACGACCTGCAGCGGTGGCTTTGCTCCCAGAATCCCCGTCACGACCAGGCCGGCCGCGAGGGCGGCCACGATCCAGAACGCCAGGCTGTTGTGTTCCATGTCCATCACCTCATTCTGATAATAGTACCGATGTTGCCCCCCGCGGGCCTTTGAGAACGGGCTACGCGGGCCTACGGACGCGGACGTGGAGGAAGTAGGGCACGACTTGGGCGTCCTGGACGTACGGGTGGGCGCGGGCGGTTTCGTCACTAGGGCACGGCTCGCCGAGCCGTTCGATCGTGAACCCCACGTCGAGGAGGGAGTTCAGCCAGCTGCTCAGGGTTCGCGTGAACCGCGGGACCTTGAACTTCGGGAACGGGGCTTTCACCTCGGGCGGGGCGGCACCGAAACTCCACTCTTCGACCTTGCCCCGTAGCTCCTGGAAGTAGCCTCCCACCTCGTAAGCATAGGTCTTCCCGTCGGGGCCGCGCAGGTTGCGATGATGGGGCATGTCGAGGAAGGGGTGCGTGATCGAGAACTGGAAGAACCCGGCGGGGACGAGCACCCGGCGGATCTCGCGCATCACCCGCTCAATCTCCGGCATGTCCATCAGGCTCATGAACGCGACGACGAAGTCGAACGACTCAGTGGAGAACGGGAGTGCCAGGGCGCTTCCCGCCACGTACTCGATCCCCAACGGCTCAACCTCTTCCGCCTCGCGGGCGCGGCGGAGGAAGGTGGGGGCGATATCGAGCCCGGTCATGTGCGCCCCGCGGCGGGTGACGAGCCGGGTGTTGTGCCCCTCTCCACACCCCACGTCGAGCCCGCCTAGCCCCGCTACGTCCGGCAGCATCGCCAGGAACGCAGGTGTGTTCAGCCGATCGCGGTACACGTCGTACCCGGCGCGGGAGAGGTGGGTCCACGCCTCGGCGTTTCCTTCTCACAGCTTCCCCACTTCGCGATCGTCCATGCGGGGGATCGTACCCGCTCCGTGGGGTAGGATCCGGCCATGGATCGGGCACGGGAACTCGCGCACACCTA
>DYGJ01000100.1 GCA_020724765.1 Thermotoga sp.
ATCGCCCCCTTGTGAACTCAAGGGGTGAAACCCTGTGATGCAGACCGTGGGTTGGGTCGCCCTGTTCATCGTCAGCGCGGGGGTGGTGGTGCGCAGCGGCCTGAGCCTGTCGAAGGCCGGGGATCGCCTGGCTGAGTCGACGGGGCTGGGCCGGATGTGGATAGGGATGATCCTCCTCGCCATCGCCACTTCCCTCCCCGAACTCGTGACGAACCTGGCCGCTGTCCGCCTCGATGCCCCGGCCCTTGCCGGCGGCAACATCCTCGGGGCGAACATGCTGAACATCGTCACGCTCGCCGCACTCGTGAGCTTGTTCCCGAAAGCTGTGGTGCGGCCGATGGGACGCGATCAGCAGATTCTCGTGGGGACTGCGCTGTTCCTCACCGCGGTTGTGGTTGCAGCGATCGTCTTCGGTGCTGAGTGGAACGTGGGTCCCGTGGGGCTGGGAACGTTCCTCATCATCTGGGGGTACATCATTGGGATCGCGTTCGTCCTGCGCGCTCTCGACCGCGAAGGGGCAGTCGAACCCCACGTTGGGGAGGAGGGCGAATCGGCTGTCCAGGTGTCGCTGGGTAGGGTATGGGGATGGTTCGCGCTGGCGGCGGGCGGGGTACTGATTGCAGCGCCTGTGCTAGCGGCGAGTGCGGACCGGCTGGCGGACATCTTGGGGATCTCGGGGAGCTTCATGGGCGTGCTTGCCGTGGCGCTCGTAACCACGATGCCCGAGATGAGCGTGACATGGGGCGCGCTGCGGCTGGGTTCGGAGGCGATGGCCTTTGGCAACGTCTACGGAAGCTGTGCGTTCAACATCCTGATCCTGGCGTTCGCTGACCTTCTGTATCCGAAGCCGATCTTCTTGGCCCTAGACCGGTCTCACATCGCGGCAGGGGTGGGCGCCTGCCTGCTCATGGCGCTTGGCCCGGCCTTCCTGTCCCTGCGGGCGCGGGGCAAGCTTGCCCTGTCCCGAGCTCTCGCCCTGGTGATGGCTTTAGGGTGGGCAGGCCTGATCTACCTTGTGCTGACGTTCTCTCAGCCCCTTCCTGCGTGATGTCCCCGTCGGTTGTCCAGCGACGCCCGCCTCTGTAGAGGATTCCCCCGTTCCTGCACAGCGCGACTCCGCAGGATGCCCAGATGGGGTTGCAGGGGCGGCTTGCCGGATGCATGATCGGCCCTTTTGGTGGGGCCTGTGAGCTGACCTAAGCCACGCAGCCCTGGTCCAGGAGTGGTCGTTCATGGCATGGGAGTTCGTTTCGGCGTCTGTGGGCCTTCTCTCCATTCTCTTCGCCAACTACCTCTACCGGCTCGTGGTACGCCAAGCAGCTGGGACAGACCGGATGCGGGACGTGGCCCGAGCGATTCAGGAAGGGGCAAGCGCCTACCTGCGGCGACAGAATGCGACCCTGCTCGCGTTCTTGGGGTTCATGGCCCCCGTGATCGGGACCCTGGTGGGGGTTACCCACGGGGCCGAGCAGGGTGCAGCGGTGGCCGTGGCGTACCTGTTCGGTGCGGGCTGTTCAACGATCGCGGCGTCGCTGGGGATGATGGCCGCGGTGCGGGCCAACGTGCGCACGGCCGATGCGGCTCGCGCGGGGCTGAGGGCGGCGTTCCCCGTCGCCTACTACGGCGGCGCGGTGATGGGCCTGGCGATCGTGGGCATCTCCCTCCTCGGGATCAGCGTCATCTACTACGTGGGTCGTGCTTCCCTAGGATGGACGGAGATCGAGGCAGCTCAGGTGGCGCTTGGGTTCAGCTTTGGGGCGAGCGCGCTGGCCCTGTTCGCCAAGGCCGGCGGAGGTATCTTTACAAAGACGGCGGACATCAGTGCTGACCTGGTGGGCAAGGTCGAGCTGGGGATCCCCGAGGATGACCCGCGGAACCCGGCCGTCATCGCTGACAACGTGGGCGATAACGTGGGCGACGTGGCGGGGATGGGAGCCGATCTCGTGGACTCCTACATCGCGGCGATCGTGGCGGCGATGATCCTCGGCGCGGAGCTTGGGGGCGGTATCCTCACCCTGCTTCCGCTGATGATCGCGGCGGTGGGGCTGTTTGCCTCCATCGCAGGTGTGTTCATGGTCCGCTTTCTGATGCGAGGAGATCCCGGCGCCGCGCTGAACGGAGGGCTCCTCGCGACGTCCGGGTTGTTCCTCGGGCTGCTGTTCGCGGTCACCTACACCGTAGGCCTCCCGGGCCGGGAGTGGCTGGGCGTGTTCCTGCCTACCCTGGCAGGGTTGGGGGCGGGGATCGTGATCGGGATGACCACGGACTACTTCACTTCCATTGACCGCCGCCCCACGCTGCGCACGGCGGAAGCGGCGACGAAGGGATCCGCGATAGCCATCCTCACCGGGTTCTCGTACGGACTGCTGAGCATCGTCCCCTCCATCCTCGGGATCTGCGTCGCGACGTTCGCCTCCTGGACGCTCGCCGAGCTGTTCGGGGTTGACCCGTTCTACGGGATCGCCGTATCGGCAGTCGGGATGCTGTCCATTGTCGCCACGGTCATCTCTGCCGATGCGTTCGGGCCGATCTCGGACAACGCCCGCGGGATCGCGGAGCAGGGTGGTCTCGGTGCGGACGCGCTCGCCGTGGCGGACGCCCTCGATGCCCAGGGCAACACGTCGAAGGCCGTGACCAAGGGGTTCGCGATCGGAGCGGCTGCCCTCACCGTACTCGCCCTGTTTGCTGCGTACACCCACCTTGTGGACATCGACCTCGCCCAGGGGATCAACCTCATCAGCTACCCCGTGATCATCGGTCTGTTCGTCGGGGCGATGATGCCACCGCTCTTCTCGGCCCTCCTCATCCTCGCTGTAGGTCGGAACGCAGGGCGGATGGTGGAAGAGGTGCGCCGCCAGTTCCGCGAGATCCCTGGGCTGATCGAGGGGAAAGGCAAGCCGGACTACAAGGCGTGCGTGGACATCGCGACCCGGGGCGCGCTGCGCGAGCTGCTGTTCCCTTGTTCGCTCGCGATCCTCGTGCCGGTAGCGGTGATGCTGCTCCTGGGAAAGGAGGCGCTAGCGGGGTTCCTCGCCGGCAGCATCCTCACTGGAATCATCTTTGCTTTGTTCATGTCCAACTCCGGCGGAGCGTGGGACAACGCCAAAAAGTACGTGGAAACCGGGGCCTACGGCGGCAAGGGATCGGACGCACACAAGGCAGCGGTCACGGGGGACACGGTGGGCGATCCGTTCAAAGACACGGCGGGCCCGTCCCTGAACACGATGATCACCGTGATGTCGCTCGTCGCCGAGGTGTTCGCTCCGGTGATCCTTCTCCTCTGGGTGTAGTGCCGAGGGAGATGCAATGGCACCGGAGATGACGAACGCCAGGCATGCTCTGCTGATGGCGCCGTCGGGCGCAGCCGTGTCTGTTGAGTCCGGAGGCGATCGGGCTGCGCAGGGAGTCAGCAGCCGACTGGAGTGCGGTCCCCAGGGGCATCGCATGCCCTTGGGGGTCTTTGCCCGTGATTTGATGTGGATCACCCACGCCTCGCAGGGTCGAAGAACGAGGGTGGTGCTACCCGTTGGGTTGACACGGGGCTCGCGTGCATCTGGACAGGGAGGTAGATGGTGGAACTGAAGTGGCTAACCCTCGCAGTTTTCATCGTGTGCTACGGCCTGATCCTGTGGCGCCGGGTCAAGATCTCCTATGTGTCCGTTGCCTCCGCCGCCATCCTGGTGGCGATCGGAGCGCTCGCCCCGCGGACCGCGTTCTTCGAAGCGATCGACTGGAACGTCATTGCCATCTACTGGGGCTTCCTCATGGTGTCGATTGTGTTCTCCGAAAGCGGCGTTCCTACACGACTGGCGAACTTCCTCGCCCGTCGTTCAAGAACCGAGGGGACGACGCTGCTTGCGCTGTGCGTGCTGGCGGCGTTCTTGTCCGCGTTCATGGAGAACGTGGGGGTCACGCTGATGATGGTCCCGATCGGGTTCGCGTTGGCGAAAGCGGCTGGATCTCCTCCGGGGAAGTACCTCGTCTCGATTGCGTGCTCCTCGAACATCGTAACCACGGTAACGATGATCGCGGATCCCCCGGCGCTCATCCTGGCGCGGCAGACGGGAATGACGTTCTTCGACTTCTACTGGTTCCACGGGAAGCTTGGGCTGGGGATGATCTCGATCATCGCCGTAGCCGCTGGGTTCGCTGTTCTCTACCTGACCACGTTACGCCGGATGAAGAGGCCCGTCCACGTGGCCGCAGAGAAGGTAGGGATGCGGGTCGTTCCCGCTGTGCTGTTCGTCGGCGGCATCATCGCCCTCGCCGTCGCGCCGTACGCCGGCATCGCCATCGGTTACATCGGCCTGGCGGTCGGCATCATCGCTCTGCTGGTTGTGGGAGAGGAAGCGCGGCGAGTGGTGGCGGAGTTCGACTGGCACTCGCTCGCGTACATCATCGGAATCTTCGTGGTTGTCGGTGCGGTGAACCACGTTGGGCTCCTCGAGGATCTCGCCGATGCGATCGTGAGGCTCGGGGTAAGCAGTCCGGCACTGGCGTTGACCTTTCTCATCTGGCTGGCGGTTGCCCTGTCGTCGTTCGTGGACAACGTGCCGTTCACGATGCTGATGATCCCGGTCTGCCTGCACATTGCGAACGCCATTGGGATGGGGAACGCGTTCCCGCTCTTGTTCGGGATGCTCGTTGGGACGGGTCTTGGCGGGAACCTCACGCCGGTAGGGGCGACGGCGAACGTGTTTGCGTGTGGTGCGTTGGAGAAGGCAGGCCACAAGGTTCGCCTGGGGGAGTTCATACGGATCGGGGCGCTGTTCAGCATCGCCGCTGTGGGTACTGCGCATCTCTTGCTGCAGCTCATCTGGCTGTGACGTGCGCCAGAAACGCACACGCGACTCGGCCGACACCCCTCCCCTCGCTCCGAGCACGTGCCACTTCGCCGCATCGGGTTCACCACGAACCGCTGGATGCAATCGGCGGTGGTTGTGTCGCTGGGCCTGACCGCGCTTCTGGTCTACGTTCCGGGCCTGCAGCAGGCGTTCAACACGCGGCCTTTACGCGTTCAGGAATGGCTTCTCGTGCTGCCCCTGGTGTCTATGGGCTGCTCGCCGGACGTGAGCGGCTGCGAGCGGACAGGCCTTCGACCCACGAGCCTAGCGATGGGCCCTCGAGGTCGTGCTCCATGCGCAGCGCAGCTCCGCCATCGTCGTAGTAGCGAGCCACCCGCTGCACGGTCTGGAATCCGTAATGCTCGTAGAACCGACGGGCACTCACGTTGTCCACCCGCACCTCGAGCCCGAGCCGCGGCACGCCTTGCCGGCGGGCGACGCTGATCAGCTCGGCAAGCAGCAGACCACCCACGGCCCGCCGGCGGTGGGAGGGTGCCACGGCGAGGTCATGGATGTGCAGGACACGCCCTCTGCGCGACGAGGACTCGGTGCGGGCGATGAGAAACGCGACTACGCAGGGGTCTTCCGCGACGAGGACCAACGCGTGGCGGTCGTCAAAGTAGGCTGCCAGGAGCTCTGCGGGCCACGGGTCGGGGAAGCTCGCCTTTTCGATCGCGGCGATTGGGGGAAGATCAGCGAGCGTTGCCCGGCGGACTCTCACGGCAGTCTCGGAACCGAAGCTGCTACGTGCGCTTCCAGAACTGCCAGAACTTTCGGGCAGCGAGGCTTGCGCGAACGGTCCCATTCCGGAGTTCGAGGGTGAAGTCCATGACCCAGGTATCGCCGGTTTGGAGTTCGGTGAGGACGCACGTGGCGTTCACGCGACCGGTGAGCTGCCCGGAATCGAGGCGGAGTTCGATCGCCTCCACTCGCACATCCCGCACCACCAGGACCGCATCGGCCGCTTGGGTATCCGCCACGATGCGCACGTTCCTCTCGTTCAGGGTCACGGTGAGCCCGTCCATGAACGGCCCGCGCACCGCCTGATTCGCGGAGTCCCGTTCCCAGTCCGGTGGTCGGATGGCCACCGTGCTTACGTTAGCCAACGGGTCTGGCGTTGGCCACAGCACCACCACCAGCACCGCGGTCGCCGCGATCCCCAGCGCGGCCCCGATCGATGTCTTCGCCTGCATCCTTCTCTCCTCCTTGACCGACCCGGCGGGGGTATTCTACCGGAGCGGCCGGTGATCCTGTGACGAGGAAGGACGGCGGAGAAGAAGGGCGTCACGGACTGCATTCCTGATCCTTGCCGCACGTGCGGTCCCTTTGCCTGGAGGGTTGCCGTTCCCTCGTCGTGAAGCTGCTGCGGCCGCGAAAGCTCTTGAATCCTGCCCCTGACTGGCCCTGGAGCGACAGAGGTGATGAACGCACTTGTCGATGGATTCCACCTGTGTATACTACAGTCACCTATAAACCCCGAGATCCGGGGAGGGAGGTGGCGCCGGGCAACTGACCTCGACCGTCCGATAAGGGCAAACCCACGGCAACGTGGGGACGCAAAGCCAACAGATCCCCCAGGGATGGCTGGGTTGCCGAAACATGGTCAGGAAAGCGGTTGTACTGGTGATGGCTGGACTGATGGCCGGAAGCGCCCTGGCTTGGGCGAACTCGACGACCACCAGTGCTCAGGCTTCACTGACCATCCCCGCGCTCACCCGTCTCTCTCTTGCCGGGACCTCAGATGGCGGCCGGGAGATCTCGGTCTCGGTGGAGGTTCCCACAGCGGCAGCTCATGCTTCAGGGTTCGTTGAGCTGAAAGGGGCTGCCGTCTTCGTGGTGCGCAGCAATGTGCCGTGGACGCTCGTGGTGCGACCTGCCGACCGGCTGATCCAAGGGGTCGTGGAGATTCGCGCCGGGCGCGGAGAGTACCGGCCAGTTCGGCCGGAGGGGCTGGTTCTCGCCAGAGGGACACCCGGA
>DYGJ01000101.1:0-4554 GCA_020724765.1 Thermotoga sp.
GAAGAAGAGGAACACCTCGTCGCCCCTCACGTGAACTCGCCCGCACCGCCACCCCCTGTGACCCCGGGCCAGGCGGCCTCGGATCGGCCCTCCTTCCAGGATCAGAATCCGATGGTAGACCCCGACGCTTGCTTTGCCCGAGGCAGGCAAGTGCGTGGGACTACTGCCGTTGGAAGAACAGCGCGACAGCCTGGGGGATCGCTGACGCAAGCGTGCTAAGGACAAACTGCTTAGCCGGTCCGGGGAGTTGATCCAGCCTGTCCCTGACAGCTTCAACTACCTCTTGGGTGATTTGCTGGCGCGCCAATTGTTCCTGCATCAAACCAATGGCCGTGGCTGCTTGCACGGCTAGCCCCTCAGTTCCTGCGAGCCTCTCAAGCGCGGCCTTGCTCGCATCGGCCCCGGCTTTCAGGTGTTGCAGAAGGTCGGCATCAACCACGTACCTCTCGTCGCCCAGCCTGATCTCGGGATCCCCGAAGTTGAACACGTCAAGTGCCTCCTCTAATGAGAGCAGGGGGCCCTCAGGCGTTGGCAGGATCCCGCGCGGGATCTCCCGTGCTATTCTTCCCAATGTGCTCGTGAGAACAGGAGGGCAAGTGCATACAGATGTCGCACACTCGCCGCACCTTCCGGGATACTCAGCCCACAAGGCGTCCTGAATCCACTTCCCTAGACCTGCAGCGTCGAGATCCTTGTTGTTCTGGTGAGCGTTGTCGAACTCGTATTGGTTGATCATCCCCATCAGCCAGGCAAAAGCGTCCGTAGCCTCAGCGACAAAGTACACGGGAGTCACTGCGAGGGTCCGGACAGCCTCCGACAGCTCACCGATCTCCTCCGCCAACCGGCTGAAGTTCTCATGCCGATTCCTCTCTGTCTTCGGGTAGATCTCGTAGAACATCTTCTGCCAATCACCGAGGGTCGTTGGCTTGAGTCCCCTGTCCTTTGCTCCGACCGCCTTGAGGCGTTCCCAATCAAGTTGCGCCGCTCTGCCGACGGATTTGCACTTCCCGTCGTGGTGAGGTTTCTCGAGGCAGTACGGGCACACGTAGGGGAACTTTGCCCATATCATGTCCTCAACATTCCTGATCCCCACCTTGCCGCACAGCGCAAACCACCATGCGAGCGCCTTGGGCAAGTACTTCTCCGGCACGACTCCAGGCTTGCGCTTGCCGCTAGCGATCAAACTCAGGCCACCAACGACCTCCACGAAGTGAGTGTGGATCGCCTCCACGGTTCTGTGGTAGTTCTTGAACAAGTAGGTGCGGTTCACACGCAGATACCATTCCTGGAGTCCAACTGGGCGCTGGTTCACCACAACCTCCTATAGGCAACAAGAATTAGCCAGGAGCCACCCTGGCTATCTCTCAGTCGTAGCCGCGATACCCTGCTGTCATGCCTCAAGTCGAGAGAAGTACTCGAAGATCGCAACGGAATCCTCGAAAACCTTGAATGTGTCCTTCTCAGCTTCCCGTAAGTAGAGCGCTTTCAGGCGACCAACACTAAGTCCGGCTGTGTTGGCAAAGACACTCAGAACAGGCCGGCCCGGGATGAGTCGCTTCCATTCCTCTCCATCCGTGGCCAAGCTCTGTTCAAGCTGTCGGAATCTCTCTTCGATTGCACGGGTGAGCTGTCTCTCGGAGATCGCCGCACCTATCCGGCGTAGCTCCTCAGCAGCCTTTCTCTGGAGCAGAGTCTGCAACTCGTCCAACGAGCGCGCATGACAACCCTGTGGCATGAGATCGACGCTCCCCACTTGCCGCCTCAGCAGGGAAGTCACGTACAGAGCTACAGCATATGAGATCATCTCGGAAGCGATCTTGCGGAGGCGATCGCCGATCATCTCTGGCTTAGTCAGCCAGTCTCCTTCAGACTCCATCTGCGAGAAGACTCGGGCAAGCAGTACCTCGTCGAGGAAGTAGTTCTCAAGATGGTATCTGGGCAGAACTCTTAGCCGGCTCTCTACTGGATCGCCACTCTCAGCTGGAGAAGCATGGAGCGGAGCTGAGTCACCATCGCAGAGCATGAAGAAGTCAACCCCCCAGATCGTTCTCTTGAGGACCTGTTCGGAGATTGTGGCAAACGAGGTTAGGGTCCGCCTTCCGCCACTTGGCACAAGAACGAGGTTAGGGAACCGGTTCCGGACAATCGAACCGTAGACCTGTTTGTCAAGGCTCGCGTTTTCGCCTTCGATCAGCACGATTCGTCTAGCCAGTGCGATGATGCCCACAGACTGCCCGAGAAGGCGGAGGGCCTGATTTGTCTCGTCTTGCTCCGACACTGGAATGGCTTGGTTCGCGTCGTCCCCCTTCTGGGGTCCGATGAAGATGACTGAGTGCTCGAGCGATGCACTGATAATGTCTGGCGAGTGCGTGCAGAAGATGAACTGATTCTGCTCTCCTATGGTCTCAAGCGCACGCAAGAGCTTGAAGCTGAGCTCAGGATGCAGATGGAGTTCGGGCTCGTCGAACAAGATGATGCTGTGGGAGGGGTTTCGTAGGATGAAGTCGAATACTATGTTGACGACTTCTTGCTCTCCTGATCCTAGGCTCGTCACGGGGAGTTGCTGTCCTTCGTAGGCGTAGTCAAGATGGTGCCTCTTCGGATCTGCGCTGAGCAGCTCCTTGGGAGCAAGCAGCTGGCCGAACGCCTTCTTGAACGGAGCCAATTGGTCCCTGAAGTTCAGGTCCATTGAGGTCTTGCCTTCGCGTATCAGATCCTCTGCACGCTTCGCAATCCGGTCGCGTTGACTCTGTACCTTTCGGAAGATCGAATGAAGGGTGTCATCGAACCGAGCCCGGAGGCCACCGAATCCCACGTTCCACTGCACATCCTCTTCCCAGGGATCCCCAACATCCCAGGTGAACTTGAGCGGGGTGACCTTCTGGATAGAGCGGTCGCTTTCGAAATTGATGACGCTGCTGAGCCACCGTGTCCTCCGGCGACTCTTCTGAAGAGTTGTCTGAAGCTTCGAAGCATCCGATCCCTTCGAAGTATCCAGCGCTCGACCACCCCAATCTGAGATCTCTTCCGGGGTCGTTGCCGCAAGCCCCAGGGAGACGTGATCCGATGCAGTTGGTTTCTGCAGATGATCCAGGATTGCCTGCTTGAGACGGGTCTTGCCCACTCCGTTTGGGCCCGCCAGCACCACAATACTCGAGAGCTCATCGGCGTCGAAGCGTCTAATGGGTGGGACATCCCTCACAGAAACCCTTGTCAGTCGCACCTAGGAGTGCCTCCCGTTCTTGAGCAGCTTCCAGACGACCACCATGGTCGCCGGCCTCGCGGCACGAAAGCCCCTGGCCGACGACTTGCCGGCGTCTTCCTATTGTTGCCCTGTAAGCTCGCCCCGTGGACTTCTCGACGATTCTATGACCTTGGAGTTGATCGAACAAGCCGACGTCTGCCCTGCTTGCACGCGAGACGACTAGTAGGCCCCCGAGGGCAGTCCATGCCTGCGGCTTCGGATCTTCGCTCCGCACGTTCCCGACTCTCGTGATTGGATGGTTGCTTTAACCACCGAGCGCAAGCGGCTCGTCCGCTAGCCCATGGAGTTGTTCACATGGCATAGGGGGAGCCAGGTTGCCTTCGCGGGATCGCCTGAGCGTTTGGGATTGCGAACGGGAGCGCGGTCCTCGGTCGCGAGTCTTGTGCTGTGACGAGCACCACGCGTAGATCCCGGAACCGCCCGCGGAGTTCCCAGCGGTCGCCCAGGTACTCGGCGCTCTCGATCTCGGCGGTGAACGGCCCTTCGCCTACCTCTACCCACTCGGGACGGAAGAAGAGGAACAGCTCGTCGCCCCCCTGGACCTCCCCGCGCTCGGCCGGGATCCGCTCGCCGGCTACCTCGACGAGCGCGCGGTCGCCGTCCACGGACAGCACGCGGCCCGGCCATAGGTTGGCCCGGCCGAGAAAGGAAGCGACGAACGGGGTCTTCGGCCGGCTGTAGAGCTCCTCTGGCGGGGCGACCTGCTCCAGCCTCCCCTCGCGCATCACCCCTACGCGATCGGCGAGGGCGAGAGCCTCCTCCTGGTCGTGGGTCACGTAGAGGGCGGTCATCCCCAGCTTCTTGAGGAGCGCCAGTCCTACGAGCCACACCCCCGCATCCAACCCATGCTACCTTGGACCGACCCTCCTTCCAGAGTCAGAATCCGGTGGTAGCCCCCGACGTGCGACCCCGACGTGTGTTTGTTTCCGTCGTGTCTGGCCAAAGGTTGGTGGGCATGCGCCCGACACCTCCCATACAATTCGGAGCGTCAGTGTAGGAGGAATGGGAGGCTCGCGGGGCTGATGGGGATAGTAGTGCATGTGTGGGAGGCGTTAACGGGCTGTCCCGCCGGGAACACGAAGGGAGTTAGCCGCGGGGGGGAGCACATGCCAGAGATCTGCGGCGCTTGGACTTCCTACGTGCGAGGATCGGGCTTGCCTAGACGTTGAAGGGGACAGGCCCTCTACCAAGACCCTGAGCTGCCTGCCGCACGAGTACCTGAGCTTGCCAACGAGCAGCTAGAGTGGTCTCTGCGTGCCCTCCGGGGGCATCTCCTCCAGGGCATAGCG
>DYGJ01000101.1:4564-6685 GCA_020724765.1 Thermotoga sp.
CGCTTGACAAGCAGATCGTCGTTGGGCGGCAGGGACGGCGTCCCGTCATATCCCAGTGGGGCGCCCGCTTCGATGAGGGAATCTGCATCCACCAGGCTGGAACGCAGCGGCCATGACCACTACACTACACTGGCTCCGCCAGGCGCATCAAGGAAGCTTCGGGGCATGACAGCCGAGCCAAATGGGAGTTCTCGGCTCAGGCAACCGTCTCGGGCTGTGGAGCCCGCAGAGAGGTGGGAGTTGCATCATGCCGGATGCAGGGGAACTGAAACGCCGCGAGTATGTCGGTCGGATCAACCGAGCGATCGACTACGTCCGGGAGAACCTGAACGGCGATCTTCGACTGGAAACGATCGCCCACGCGGCCAACTTCTCCCCCTGTCACTTCCATCGAACCTTCAAGTCGATCGTTGGGGAGACGGTGAACGAGTTCGTTCGCCGGCACCGAGCCCAGAAGGCAGCCGGGATGCTCATCCACAGCCCGGCGATGACGATCACGGAGATCGCCGTGGCTTGTGGCTATTCATCGCCCTCCGTGTTTGCTCGGGAGTTCCGCACCCACTTCGGAGCTTCGGCGTCGCAGTTCCGCGCAGGCGGGCGAGCGTCGCTGGACCGATTCCGACAGGAACTCGCCGACCACGGCTACGCCCTGCAGACGCATCACGGGCAGCGAACGGCGATGGTCTTTCGGGTCCAGGTTCGAGAGGAGCCGCAGCGGCACGTCGCTTACATCCGGCACGTCGGTAACTACAGCGAAATCGGGGACGCCTTCGGCCGACTGGCGCGCTGGGCCGGTCCTCGGGGGCTCTTCCGGGAAGGCGCGCGCATGATCGCCATCTACCATGACAATCCGGACGTGACACCGGTGGACAAGCTCCGGTCGGACGCCTGCATCACGGTTCCGGAAGGGACCAAGGTCAACCGCGACATCGGTCTGATGTCGCTTCCCGGAGGTACGTACGCTGCAGCCTACGTGGAGATCGACGTGACCCAGTATGGGGAAGCTTGGGACCGCCTGTTCAGCGACTGGCTGCCGGAGTCCGGCTACCAGCCGGATGATCGTCCCTGCTACGAGCTGTACCTGAACGACCCCCGCAGCCACCCGCAGAACAAGCACATCCTCGAGATCTGCGAACCGATCCGGCCGCTGTAGGCCAGCGCAAGATCCGACAACCGTTGAGCAAGATCCCGCAACCCAAGCGCAAGATACGGGAAGACTCGAGCCCGCCGAGGAGCTACCCTCAGGTCAACGCAATGCCATCAGGAGGTCGAAGATGAAGTTCTCCGCTGAAGTGAAGCAGCTCCCGGAGCGAAACGTCGCCTGCATCCGGCATGTCGGCCTGTACAGCGAGATCGGGCAGGCGATCGAGAAGATCTTCTCCTGGGCGGGACCGAAGGGCCTGATCCGGTTCCCGAAGACGGAGATGCTCGCCGTCTACTACGACGACCCGAAGTCCGTGGCCCAAGCGGATCTCCGCTCCGACGCGTGCATCACCGTACCCGAGGGAACGCAGCCAGACGGCGAGGTCCGAACGATGAAGATCCCCGGGGGTCTGTTCGCCGTTGCCCATGTGGAGATCGACGTGAGCGAGTACGGTGAGGCGTGGGACCGGCTGTTCGGTGAGTGGATCCCCGCAAACGGATACGTGCCCGATGAGAACCGGCTCTGCTACGAGCTCTATCTCAACGATCCGGCGGAGCATCCCGACAAGAAGCACATCGTCGACATCTGCGAGCCGGTCCGGAAGGCGTAGCCGTATCGCGCATGCGTTCAGGCGGCCCGCCTCCTTGCCTGCCCCCCCTGGCCGCCGAACATCGTGTGGCGCTTCCGGGTCAGACCTTCATTCTTAGGGCTTGTACCTGTCTCTGCTGCGCGGTCCTGCTCTGGGAGACCGTGTTCGCCTGTACCGTCGGGGTCAGACCTTCATTCTTAGGATTCTCACCTAGCTGCACCCGCCTGCTCTACTGCCGCCCAGCATACTCCGCCTGTCCCGGGGGCGGTTGCGGCCCGCTGTCGGACAGCAGGGCGAGGCTACTGCCGTCGGATCACCTGAGCGGTTGAGAGGGCGAACGGGAACGTGGCCTTCGGGGGGGCTTTGGAGGTGACGAGGACAACGGGGA
>DYGJ01000102.1:0-623 GCA_020724765.1 Thermotoga sp.
AGTGGGCACGCGATCCGGGCGGTAGAGGCCCCCCGCCGGGCCGGAGACCCAGCGGACCTCGTCGCCGACCCGTCCCTCGCGAAGCGCGACCTGGGCTGGGAGCCGCGATTCGCGGCGCTCGACGTCATCGTGGACACCGCCTGGCGGTGGATGACCCGCAGCCAGTAGCGTTGGACCGCGGGGTGATGAGGGAGACTACGGACCGCCCCGAGGCTGTGGAGGCCAAGCTCGGTACGACGCGGCCGGTCTGGATCGTCCACGAGGCGCTGGGTCTGCTTCAGATCCAGAAGAGCAGGAGAGAAGGGTCAGCGTTCAGAATCCCTTTGGCAGGGCCCGGCGGCGAGCTGAATCTCCCGACCCCCAACTCACCGCCCTTCGGGCTTTCGGCTCCTCAGTCAGTGACTCCACGACTCTCGACTCCCTCTCACCCTCGTTCCGCAAGAGCGTCTACCGCAGTGCCGCTCTTCGCCGGTGCCGAGGTGCCCCAGGCTGTAGAATCAGACCGGAGGTGGGAGAATGGCGAGCAAGCTGTTGGAGAGAGCGTTCAGCGAGGCAGCCAGACTGCCCGAAGACGATCAGCGTGCACTTGCGGAGTGGATTCTTGAAGAGATCCAGTCAGAGCA
>DYGJ01000102.1:633-6668 GCA_020724765.1 Thermotoga sp.
GCAGCGATGGCAGGAGGCGTTTGCCCTGTCTCAACCTGAGCTCGGGCAACTCGCGGACGAGGCCCGGGACGAGTTCCGGGCGAAGAAGACCCGATCGTTGGACGAATCGGTGCTGTGAAGTCGAGGACCACCCATCGCTTCCGGCAGGCTTTCGCAACCCTGCCCGGGCAAGCTCACCGTACAGCAAGACGGGCTTACACACTGTTCAAGGAGAACCCTCGTCACCCAAGCCTGCGTTTTCGCCGCGTCCACCCCACAGAACCCATCTACTCGATCCGTGTCGGGGTGCACCACCGCGCGCTTGGCTGGGTCGAGGGTGACGTAGTCGTGTGGTTCTGGATCGGAAGCCATGCCGACTACGATGCGCTCATCTCCCAGCTCCGAGGTCGCAACCCTCTGATCTAGCAGCCTGTGCGCTGTACCGCGCTGACCCTCTGGCTGCGCGAGAGACCTGTGACGCTACGAACTCCGTGCCCCGATCGCGTAGCGGCGGGCTTTGCGCCCGCCGCTGATTCAATGGTTCCTGTAGCGTCGGGGCATGTCCCCGACGGCCTTTCGTCGCCTGCCGGCAGGAGGCAGACAGGCTGTGGCGCGACGAAGGGCTTCGAACGGCCGTCGCACACAAGGTGCGACGCTACGAACTCCGGGCTCCTCTTGGGTTTCTGGCTCCCTCAGCAGCTCTGGGTTCCTCGGTGTGCTCGGCGGTGAGGGGGTTCGTACGACCATCGCCATCTCGCGCCGGCTGCTTGACTGGATCCAGGGCGCGGCGATGAGCACGATGGAACCGCCGCAGACCCGACCGGGGATCTGCAGACACGAGCAAGGTCTGTGGCCGCGCAACACGTGGGGTGTGTGCTTGTTGTGCCACGGTGTGCCAGGCCGTGGCACAGAAGTGAGGTTCATGGTACACTTCATCCGCTGTGGCACGAGAGCATCCCGTGGAAGTTCGCATTGGCAAGCAGGGGAGGCTGGTCATCCCCGCGGGTCTCCGTCGGGCATTGGGCGTTCAGCCCGGCGATCGGTTCCTCGCCCGGGAGGAGGAAGGGCGGTTCATCCTCGAGAAGAGAGAACGAGTTCGCGCCCGCGTGCAGGAGCGGTTCGCGAAGGTCCCTTCCGATGTGAGCTTGGCGGACGAGTTGATCGCAGAGCGACGCACCGAGGCGCTGCGCGATGGGCTGCCATGAGTGCGGATCGGGGTTGTGTGTTGGATGCGTCGGCACTGCTCGCCTTCCTGCACGGCGAGAAGGGCGGAGCCGACGTGGAGCGCTGCTTGGAAGGGGCTGTCCTGTCGGCGGTGAACTGGTCGGAGGTGCTCCAGAAGAGCCTTGCCCGAGGAGTGGAGACCGAGGGTCTGAGGGAGGATCTGGAGGCTCTGGGCACGTCCATTGACTCGTTCACCGTCGAAGATGCCGAGACGGCAGCGAGGTTGTGGGTGAGCACGCGTCCCTTCGGTCTGTCCATCGGCGATCGGGCCTGCCTCGCTCTTGCCCTGCGTCTGGGTCTGCCTGCGCTTACCGCAGACCGGTCATGGAAGGACCTGCGTGTGGGAGCGAAGATCAAGCTGGTACGCTGATCCATCCGCTTCTGCCGGCAGAGGGAAGCGGTTGTCCCCCATCCACTCCCTCGGAGCCTCTCCTCAACCTTGGCGTGCTCGGCGGCGGGGGAGCTCCGCTCACGCGTCGGACACAGGGTCGGACGCTGCGGCAACCGCCGAACGGCCGTCGCACACAGGGTGCGACGCTACAACCCCGATCCCGCTGGTGCCGCCGATTCGATGGCTCCTGTAGCGTCAGGGCTTGTCCCCGACGGCCTTTCGTCGCATCAGCCCTTGCCCTGTGCCCCCCGAGCAGCCGCGTTTGCCCCCGATCGCCTGTTCAGGGTAGTCTGTGGGGTCTCAAGCAGTAGCACTTCGCTTAACGCGGGGGTGGACAGATCGATGGACGAGTACGAGGTTGACCTACGAGAGTACGTGTGCATCCTGTGGAGAGGGAAGTGGATCCTCGTCGGGGTGGTAGCAGTCGCCGTTGCCCTTGCCGTCGTCTTGACCCTACGGGCTCCCACCCAGTACCGAGCTGAGGCGCTTCTGGCCGTGGCAGGGTCAGCGGAGATGCCCACGGCGTACACCCCGCCGACGGTACAGTGGGTGATCGAACGGGTCCAAGATCCCCAGCTTCTGAGCCGGGCCGTTCGAGGAGCCGCCGTGTCTCCGGAGTGGCTGCCTGCAGCGCTGACTGCAAAGGCGCAAGGCGCGTTCATCCAGCTTGCAGCCCAGAGCACCGTCGCGCCCGCGGAACTGGCCGAGGTCTTCAACCGAGTGCTCACCGCGCTTCACGAGGATCTTCGGGCCGGGGTCGCCGAAGCAGCGACCTCTCGGTTGGCCGAGCTGGGTTCCGAACGAGCGGCGCTGCAGTCACGTCGGGCGGCGTGGGATGAGGAACTCCACCGTGTGAGGGAGGCAACCGTGGCCACCCGCGACCGGCTGCGGGCCGAGATCTCCCGTGTGCAACACGACCCGGCCCAACTCGGCCTCAGCGTGGGGGCCGACGTGACCGTACGGGGGTACCTCGTTCAGAAAGAGCTGGACGTTCTCTACAGCCGACTCCAGGTGGCGGAAGTGGCCCTCGACGAGATGGACCGGCTCGGTTCAGCGTACGTGGCGGGGATCGCGGGGTGGGCAGGCCTCGTGACAGGTCTTGTGGCCTTGGACGAAGAGGAAGCCGCGCTGCGCGAGGTCCTCGTTGCGCCCCCAAGTCCGATCACCACCGTGCGTGGATTAGCCCTTTCCGGGCCGTTGAAGCCGAGCCTGAAGATGAACCTGGCCGTGGCGGGCGTGCTGGGGCTGTTCCTGGGGGTCCTGCTCGTGTTCTTCGTCCGGGGGATGAGAAGGGATCCGGCACCGGGCGCCGATCGTCTGACCTTATCGCCCAACACGGAGTCCAGCCCCCCCCGCCAGGAGTAGCGGGTAGGGAGTCGCCCGTCGGTGGCGAGGGATCGCCGTTGCGAGAAAGCTGCGAACGGGTACATACTACCGATCCACGTGATGGTCTCCGAGGAGGGCTGATGGTGATCCAGGATGCGCTTCTGAGGAAGGTTCGGGACCGCACCGCGGTGGTGGGCGTGGTCGGCCTGGGGTACGTGGGCCTTCCGTTCGCGGTGGAGAAGGCCAAGGTGGGGTTCCGGGTACTCGGGATTGAGCAGAACCCAGCGCGAGCAGCGCAGGTCAATGCCGGGGAGAACTACATCGGCGATGTACAGGACGAGGAACTGCGGGACCTCGTTGCCCGGGGGCTCATCCGCGCTGACATGGACTTCGCCCGCATCCCCGAGATGGACGTGATCGTGATCTGCGTGCCCACGCCGCTGACCAAGAACCTGACCCCGGACCTCACGTACGTGGAGAGCGTCACGCGGGAGATTGCCCGCAAGCTCCGGCCCGGCCAGCTGATCAGCCTGGAGTCCACCACGTATCCTGGGACGACCGAGGAGGTCATGCTGCCCATCCTCGCCTCATCGGGCTTGCGGGTGGAAGAGGACTTCTTTCTCGTGCACTCCCCCGAGCGCGTGGACCCGGGCAACAAGCGCTACACCACGAAGAACACCACCAAGGTGGTCGGTGGGGTGGGGCCTGCGTCGCTAGAAGTGGGCCAGACGTTCTACGCCCAGACGATCGAGAACGTCGTCCCGCTCAGCAGCGCCAAGGCCGCGGAGCTGGTCAAGGTGTTCGAGAACACGTTTCGCGCCGTGAACATCGCCCTGGTGAACGAGCTGACGCTTCTCTGCGACCGTATGGGCCTGAACGTGTGGGAGGTGTTGGGCGCGGCGTTCACCAAGCCGTTCGGGATCATGCCGTTCTGGCCTGGGCCGGGCGTGGGAGGTCACTGCATCCCCCTCGATCCCCACTACCTGGAGTGGAAAGCCAAGGAGCTCAACTTCAACACCCACTTCATCGCCCTCGCCGGCGAGATCAACCGCCGGATGCCGGAGTTCGTGCGCGAGAAGGTCCATCGCGTCCTCAACCAACGGGGCGTGGCCCCGTCGCGGGCGAAGGTCCTCGCCCTGGGCGTGGCGTACAAGAAAGACCTCGACGACTTCCGAGAGTCCCCTGCCCTGTCGGTGATTCACCTGCTCCGCGCGGACGGGGCCGAGGTTGTGTATCACGATCCCCATGTGCCGACGTTCCGCGATGGCGAGCTGGGCATGGAGAGCGTCCCCCTGACGGCCGACCTCATTGCGGCGCAGGATCTGGTCGTGATCCTCACCGACCACAGCGGCGTGGACTACGCCTGGGTGGTGAAGCACGCCCGGCACGTGCTCGACACCCGCAACGCCACCCAAGATGTCCGCGACGGACGGGAGAAGATCACACTTCTATGAACCCGGATCATGCGCATCGTGACCCCGCCTACCGTCGAGCACGCAGAGAGGACCGGCCTTCGGCGGGATCCGTCTTCCCTGGTTCATGTCTTCCGTTGATGCGGGCACCCGGTGCGGCCCTCTCGGCGATCTCGGCGGTGAACGACGGCTCGCACCATGTCTAGGATAAGCGTCGGTCTGATCGGATCCGGAGGCTGGGGAAAGAACCTCGCGCGCACGCTCCACGAGCTGAAAGCCCTGGGGGGGATCGCCGAGGTCCGGCCCGACCTCCGAGAGCAGCTGCAGGGTGTTTATCCCGATGTGCCTCTCTACGCCGATCACCGCGCCCTCCTCGCGTCCGAACTGCCGGCGATCGCCATCGCCACCCCTGCCGCCACCCACTTTGCCCTCGCCCAGGAAGCCCTCCTCGCTGGGAAACACGTATTCGTCGAGAAACCGATTGCGCTCTCTAGCCGGGAGGCCGAGGAACTCGCCGCGCTCGCCGAACAACGCGGGAGGGTGTTGATGGTCGGACACCTCCTTCTCTACCAGCCCGCCGTGCGGTGGATGAAGGAGTACCTGGACTCCGGAGCCCTGGGGGAGCTGTGGAGCCTGCATCAGGAACGGCTGAACCTGGGAACCGTCCGCACGGTGGAGAACGCCCTGTGGAGCCTGGGGGTACACGACGTGGCGGTGCTCCTCCACCTCGTCGGGCAGGCGCCCGAGCGCACCCAGGCTGTCGGCCAGATCGCGCTGCAACCCGGCATTGCCGACGACGCCTACCTCCATCTTGCGTTCCCGGGCGGCGTCCGGGCCCACGTGCACGTGTCGTGGTTGTGGCCCGAGAAGCGCCGCCGCCTGACCGTGGTCGGGTCAGAGGGAATGCTCGTCTACGACGAGGGAAAGCAGACCATCACCCTGCATCGCAAGCGCATCGGCGATGGGCTGAAGCCCGTGGACGAGGGAGAGGAGGTCGTGTTCCAGGGCGCGGCGCAACCCCTCACACTGGAGCTGGAGCATTTCCTGACCTGCATTCGAGATCGTCGCCGCCCCTTGAGCGACGGGAAGAGCGCAGTGGACGTGGTGCGTGTGCTGGAGGAAGCCACGCGGCAGATGGAGGGACGATGAGCGAGTACTTCGCGCACGAGTCGGCCTGTGTGGACGAAGGCGCCAGGATTGGGAAGGGTACGAAGATCTGGCACTTCAGCCACGTCAGTGGCACAGCAGAGATCGGGGAGAAGTGCAGCCTGGGACAGAACGTGTTCGTTGCCGATCGGGTGAAGATCGGCAACCACGTGAAGATCCAGAACAACGTATCCGTCTACGAAGGCGTGGTGTTGGAGGACTACGTGTTCTGCGGCCCGAGCATGGTGTTCACCAACGTCCGTACGCCGCGGTCCGCGTTCCCCCGCAACCGTCCCGAGGACTACGTGCAGACGGTGGTTAAGCACGGCGCGTCCATCGGCGCCAACGCGACCATCGTATGCGGGACGATCATCGGCGAGTGGGCGTTCGTCGCCGCCGGCGCGGTGGTGACCAAGGACGTGCCCGCGTACGCCCTGATGGCCGGCGTGCCTGCCCGCCAGATCGGCTGGGCATGCAAGTGCGGCCTCCCTCTCCGCGACGCGACCGTGGAGAAGCGGTGCAGCGAGTGCGGCCGGGTGTATCGGCTGACAGGGGAG
>DYGJ01000103.1:0-4376 GCA_020724765.1 Thermotoga sp.
AAATGCGGACCGGCGTCTCCGGACCGAAGATCTTGACCATGAGTACCGCTTCTTCGGATTCCTTGTCGATCTCGCGGACCTCTCCCGTGAAATCGGCGAACGGACCCTCTACGATCTGGATAACTTCGCCCACCTCGAACTCGAGCTCAACCCGCGGCGCTTTGGCCTCGGTTTGCGGGGTCTCGACGAGCCCCGCCTTGCGCTGAACGAACAGAATCTCCGGACCCTCGATCGGCACGGGACGGGTCTTGCTCCCCACGAATCGGGCCGATCGTTCCAGGCCGCGGATGAGTTCGAACATCTCCTCTTCGTCCAACCCCATCTTCGTGAACACGTAGCCCGGGATCAACCGCCGACGCTCGATCCGTTGGACAGAGACCTCGCGCTTGTCCTTGTACTCCTTCACCTTGACCAGGCCGGAAGCCCGCGCGTAGATCTTGTGCTCGCGCTCGATTTCTTCGCCTTCGTCCAGCGCCGCGCCCACGCGGACCCGTGGGTGCAGGTACGCTTCGGGGATGATCCGCGTCTCCTCGCTGCCGCCCTCGTGGCGGAGGGAGATCCGCTTCACCCGCTCGCGAGCCGCGATCTGGCCACGATCCTCGACCACGTACCGCTCATCGGAATCCACCGTGAGGGGAAGCCCTGGGCGCGTCCGTTCGCCTACCCGTACGTCGCGCCGCAAGCCTTTCTCTTGGGGGATCAGGTACTCGATCTCGGCATGGGTCAGGGTTTCCACAACCACTCGCCACAAGGATTCGACCTCCACGACCTCCGCCGCGCGGGCGAGATGGGTGGGGGGACGACGGGCGATCAGGTCGCCGCGCTGGATGCGCTCATTGGAGGACGCGAGCAAGTCGTAGTCGTACGGAACACGGTACTCGCTTGCCCGGCCCCGCCCCGAACGAGACGTGACCACCTCTTCCACTGGGACGAAAAAGAACTCCTCGTCCTCACCCGCGTGCAGCGGTTCGAATTGGCGTTCCCATCCCAAGTTGCGGACCCGCTCCTCGAGCTGCTGCTTGAGGCGCAGTTCCGAACCCGCATACGTCTGGATGGCGTACCACCGCTTTCGCTGCATCGTGTTCGTTCCTAACCGCGGAGAAGAAGGCGCAGGATCTGCGTGATGATCAGATCAGCGAGCCCGAGGTAGATACCCAGCACAACCGCCAGGAAGATGATAAGCACCGTAAGGCTCACCACTTCCTTTCGAGATGGCCAGTTGACGCGGCCAATCTCGGTACGCACGTTCGTCACGTAGTTCCGGACTCTCATCATCGCGTTCATCTTCCTCTTCCCTCGCTGGCAGGCCCGGGAGGACTTGAACCCCCAACCTACGGATTTGGAGTCCGCCGCTCTGCCATTTGAGCTACGGGCCTCAAACCCCGCGGACCTGCGTTGGCGCCGCGGGGATAGCGCCTTGTCCTCCCCCCTCTAGAGGGCCCCCTACGTCTCCTTGTGCTCGGTGCGCTTCGTGCACCAACCGCAGTACTTGCTCAGGGCAAGCTTCTGCCGCGTGTTGTTCCGATTGCGGCGGGTGTGGTAGTTGTGCCGTCCGCATGCGGAACATGCCAACGTCACGAGTTGGATCGTGTCTTTCTTGGCCATCTCACTTGATGATCTTCGTCACCACGCCGGCGCCCACCGTGCGGCCGCCCTCGCGGATCGCGAACCGAAGGCCTTCCGACATCGCGATGTGCTTCATCAGCTTGCATCCGAGCTTGTCCACGTTGTCGCCCGGCATCACCATCTCCACGCCGGCCGGGAGCTGGACCTCTCCCGTCACATCGGTGGTCGTGAAGTAGAACTGCGGCTTGTAGCCGTTGAAGAACGGGCTGTGGCGCCCGCCCTCGTCTCGCGACAGGACGTACACCTGCGCCTCGAACTCCGTGTGAGGGGTGATCGAGCCGGGTGCGGCCAGCACCTGGCCGCGCTCTACCTCGTCCTTCTCGATGCCCCGAAGAAGGATCCCCACGTTGTCTCCGGCGATAGCCTGGTCGAGGATCTTGTTGAACATCTCGAGGCTCGTGGCAACCGTCTTCCGGATCTCGTCCGTGAGGCCGACGATCTCCACTTCTGCGCCAGGCGTGATTCGACCCCGATCTACGCGCCCCGTGACCACGGTGCCTCGGCCCTTGATGGAGAAGATGTCCTCGATCGGCATCAAGAAGGGCCTCTCCTCTTCCCGCTTCGGGAGAGGGATGAAGCTGTCCACAGCTTCCATGAGATCGAGAATGGGCTTTGCTGCCGGGTCATCCACCGACCCGGCTGCCAGCGCCTTGGACGCCGCGCCACGGATGATCGGGGTCTTGTCGCCAGGGAACTCGTACTTGGAGAGGAGGTCGCGGATCTCGATCTCAACGAGGTCTACCAGGTCAGGATCTTCCACCAGGTCGACCTTGTTCAGGAACACGACGATCGCGGGCACGTTCACCTGCCGGGCGAGCACCACATGTTCCCGGGTCTGGGGCATCGGTCCGTCGGCTGCCGAGACGACGAGGATCGCTCCGTCCATCTGCGCGGCGCCGGTGATCATGTTCTTGATGTAGTCCTGGTGGCCCGGGCAGTCGATGTGCGCGTAATGGCGGGTAGCCGTCTCGTACTCAACGTGGGCGACGTTCACGGTGAGAATCTTCGTCGCATCGCGGCGGAACAGCTTCGCGTCGGCCTTGGCGACCTCGTCGTAGGACCGGTGTTTGGCCAGCCCCTTGAGGCCCAGGACCTTCGTGATCGCCGCGGTGAGCGTCGTCTTACCGTGGTCGATGTGCCCGATCGTGCCGATGTTGACGTGTGGCTTCGTCCGTACGAATTGTTCCTTTGCCATCCTAACACCCTCCTCGTTTTCCTCCCCAGCTTGGATCCGGGTGGTCGGGCCGCTCGCCGCCCGCTTCCAGTCCGAGAGCCCGCGGTCGGAATCGAACCGACGGCCTCTTCCTTACCAAGGAAGTGCTCTACCGACTGAGCTACACGGGCGAGGAGGCACAGTCTACCCTACCGCGCCCGTGGCGCGCAAGTCATGGTGGAGGGGGAGGGATTCGAACCCCCGAAGGCCTCAGGCCGCCGGGTTTACAGCCCGGTGCTTTTGACCGCTTTGCTACCCCTCCGGATAACCGGTTCTCCGGTTACTCGGTGCTACGGTTCGCGGTATGTCGCTCAACCGACGAACCGCTGAACCGGTCGGTGAGCCAGTGGCCCGAATCGAACGGGCGGCCTTCCGCTTACAAGGCGGATGCTCTGCCTATTGAGCTACACTGGCTGCAACAGCGGAGAATCCGTAGTCCCGTATGAACCGATCACGAATATACCGGGAGGTGCAGAACAGGGCAAGGCTGCGAAGCTGCAGCGGGGGCGACGTCCAGAAAGCCTCCGCGGTTCAGCTTCAGGTTTTTGGTGACCTCGTGCGGCAGAGATGCCGATCGAGGGCCGTTAGTGCAGGGGAAACGCCCACACATGGCGCTCGCGCGGGCCATCGAACTCACAGAAGTAGATCCCCTGCCACGTTCCAAGGGCTAGCTTCCCGGCGGCGACGGGGAGAAGGAGCGATGGGCCGAGGAGGGCGGCCCTGAGATGGGCGGCGGAGTTCCCCTCGGCGTGCCGGAATGGCACGTCCGGCACGATCTTCGTCAGGGCGGCTCCCACGTCAGCTCGCACTGCGGGATCGGCGACCTCGTTCACCGTGAGGGCAGCGGTGGTGTGAGGGCAGAACAGGAGGACTGCGCCATCGGCGAGGCCCCAAGAGGACAGAGCGTCGGCAACGGGGCCCGTGATGTCGAGGATCTCTTCACGGCCCCGGGTGCGAACAACGATCTCTACCCGTCCGGGCCGGGAGGTCACCGCAAGGTCCCCTGTAACTCCGTAAGGAGTCCTTTGGGATCTTGAACCCCTTGCACGTGGATGATCAACTCCCCTCCGTGCCCGCGGAGCACGGCGACTAAGGGGAGCCCTTTGTCTCCGAGCACCTTCAGGGTCTGGTAGGCATCGGCCAGAGACGAGGGCTGGACGCGGATGCGCGTTCCTTCCTCGCCCAGCCCTGCCATGTGGGCAAGCCCCCGTAACAACCCCACGCTCGTCAGAACCCCCACCAGGCGCTTCTCTCCGTCCACCACCGGAAGGAGAAGGTAGCGTTCGGAGAGAAGGACCACCGCCCGTTCGAGGGGATCGTCGGGGCTCATCGTGACCGTAGGGGCGGAAGCGAGCTTCCCTGCAGGGAGGTTCCCGTCGGGGATCGAGGAGAGCGCTTTGCGGGTGAGAAAGCCAACCAGGCGACCTTCCCCAGCCACCACGAACAGGACCGCTACTCCGACCTCGACCGCGAGCTTCTGGGCCTCCGCCACCGGCGCGTCCGCCTGCGCCACGGGCGGGTCCCGCGTCATGAAGTC
>DYGJ01000103.1:4386-6542 GCA_020724765.1 Thermotoga sp.
CCTCATTGGCGGCCGCCCGCAGCTGGGCGAGCAAGCGTTCCTGCAGCTGCGCCGGGACGAAGTCGTAGCGGGCGGGGGACATCTGGAACGTAGCCCGGCCCTGGGTGAGCGCTTTCAGGTCGAGGGCGTAGGACACGGTCTCCGCCATTGGGACCTCCACTCGGATCGTTGTCCGTCCCCCCTCGGCTTCCATGCCCAGGATCCGACCCCGGCGGGAGGTTACGTCGGAGATGATATCCCCGGTGAACGTGTCGGGGGCGGTCACAGTGAGGGCCATGATCGGCTCGAGGAGCGTTGGCTCTGCCTGTTCGGCTGCCATCTTGAACGCTGTGCGGGCCGCGATCTTGAACGAGAGTTCCGACGAGTCCACATCGTGGTAGGTTCCGTAGTACACCGCTGCCTTCACGTCCACCACTGGGAACCCGGCGAGAACGCCCTCTTCGAGCGCCTCACGCGCTCCCTTCTCCACTCCCGGGATGAACTGCTGGGGGATCACCCCGCCCTTGATCTCGTCGGCGAACTCAAACCCGGCTCCGCGCGGTTGGGGATCGATGCGCAGGTGGACTTCCCCGAACTGGCCGTGTCCACCGGTCTGCTTCTTGTGGCGGTACATCGCGCTCGCCGTCTTGCGAATGGTCTCCCGGTACGGGACTTTGGGGACGTTGTACTGGACCTCAACCCCGTACTTGTTGCGCAGCCGCTCGGCCAAGACGTCGAGCTGCACATCGCCCATCCCTGAGACGAGCCCTTCCTTCGTCACCGGGTCGCGCTGGAAGGTAAGGGTCGCCTTCGTCGTGACGAGGTCCCGCAGGGCCGTGCTCACCTTCTCTTCCTCGGCCTGGGATTTCGCAGACATCGCCCGGATGAACACCGGCCTCGGGAACGGAATAGGTGGCTCGGGCGCTGCCGCTGCATCGGCAGCCAACGTGGTCCCCAGCTCGACTCCATCCAGTTTTGCGAGTGCGGCGATGCTCCCAGCCACAGCGTGGCCGGCCTTCTCCAGCTTCGCCCCGGAGAAGGCGTACACGTCGCGGACCTGGATCTTATCTTTCGTTCCGAGGTTGAACAGGGTGGCGCCATCGCGCACCTCACCGCTCAGGACCTTCGCATAGGCGAGTCGTCCCAGGTAGGGGTCGAGGGCGAGCGAGAACACGCGGAGCTTGGTCTCGGTCTCGTCTGTGTCCTGAGGTGCCAGGAGCAGAACTGCATCGAGAAGCTCGCGCACCCCGTGGCCTTCGGTGACCGATCCCCACAGGACGGGCACGAGGCGGCCGCTTCCCATCCCCGTGCGCACCGCGGCCAGGATCTCGTCCTGCGACGGTTTCTCGTCGGCCAGCACCTTTTCCAGCAGGGCATCGTTGAACGTCGCCGCCTCTTCCACCAGCCCGGCGCGCAGCTCCTCGACGCGGTCCTTCACGTCATCGGGCAGGGTGACCTTCGCCGAGGTCGGCGTTCCCGTGAGCACGTCCAGAAGCCCCACGAACGCGCTTCCATTGCGAATGGGGAACTGGAGCGGGACGAACGTGCCGTCGAGCGATCCGCGGACCGCTTCCAACGCGGCATCCGGGTCGGCAAGAGGCTTGTCGAGCATGTTCACGAACACGATCGCCGGTCGTCCGGCCGCACGCCGAATCTCCCACGCTTGCTCCGTGACCACTTCCACCGGTTTCTCCGCGTTCACGACGAGCACGACGAGGTCCGCCGCCTCCACGCCCTTGTGGATCTCCTCCACGAACTCCCCCAGGCCAGGGGTGACCAGGAGATCGAGCCGCTTTCCCTGCCACGTGCAGGCTGCGGTCGAGAGGTCAATGGACTGCTTGCGACTCTTCTCCTCGGGCGTGCGGTCCAGGGCGATGTCCCCGGTGGTCCCCGCGGCACGGAGCATGGCCTCCGCGAGCGCGGTCTTTCCTGAGCCAGAGTGGCCGACGAAGCATACGCTGTGGGCTTGTCTCATCCCGATCACCTCAGAAGTTGCTTGGCGACGCGGCGGCAGTATATCCTACCGGGTAGACAAGCGACAAAGGGGGGCCGATGAGGTTCCGACGTAATCGGACAAGCAAGGTACATGATCTGGTCGTAGGGCACCTCGCCCAGGTCGAGGAGGCGGTGGCGACCATGGCCAAAGGCATCGAGGCCGTCCTCGATGGTCGGGCATG
>DYGJ01000104.1 GCA_020724765.1 Thermotoga sp.
CCAGCAACCCCAGCGATCAGAAGCGGGCCTACCGCGGCCCCCAGGGTTCCCCCGGCAGAGAAGAGGGCCATCGACATCCCCCGACGGCCCTCCGCCCCCGCAACGAGGGAGGCCCCAGCGGGATGAAACGCGGCGGTTCCGATCCCTGCCGCGACGAGGGCTGCGGCCACCGCCCAGTACGTGGGGTGGATCCCGAGCAAACTCATCGCGGTGCAGGTGAGGGCTGGACCGAGAATCACCAGCCACCGTCCTCCCGCTCGGTCGGCGAGCGCCCCTAACGGGATCTGCCCGAACGAGGCGACGGAAGACCGGAACGACGAGAGAAGACCTGCAGCGGCGAGCGACATCCCGAACCGGGAGATGAGAAGCGGAAGGAGTGCCGACAGGAACGCGCCGTAGCCGTCGTTGAGCCCATGGCCGAGGGAGAGCGGCCATACGCTGGGCCGACGCGCTCCGGGCCGCTCGCGGTGTTCGGCGCTCATCCCCATCGTGCCGCTTCACCGCCGAGGGTGCTGAGGTCGCAGAGAAGACCCTGTGGAGGGAAACGGCACTTTCCTGAAGGGATCGATGTTTTCAGGACTGGACCAAACCAGAAGTGCGCGCTACCTCCGCGCCAGCTCGGCGTGCTCTGCGAACTCTGCGGTAAGATCGGGTTGGCAGCCCGGTTGACGCTTGGTAGCACGGCAGGAGCTGCGGCCTCGAGGGTCAAGCGCTTGCCGCCATCAGATCGAGCACACGCTCGGGGATCGCCGGATAGACGCGAAGGCGGGTACCGGCGGCCGCGGAAACGGCGTTCGCCACAGCGGCGTGGGACGCCATCAGGGGAACCTCGCCGAGGCCCTTCGCACCGAACGGCCCACCGGAGTACGGCGCCTCGACAAACGCGATCTCTAGCTCCTCCGGCATGTCCGGCGCGGTGGGGATGTGGTAGGCGGTGAACGACGGGGCGAGGATCCTTCCGTCGCGCGAGGCGAGTTCCTCCGTAAGGGCGTATCCGATCCCCTGGGCGATCCCGCCCGCCACCTGACCGCGAGCGGTGGCCGGGTTCACGATCCGCCCCGAGTCGTGGCCGGCCCAGAATCCCGCGACGTGCGTCTCGCCCGTAAGGAGGTCCACCTCGACCAGGGCAACGTGACAGGCGTAGGCGTACACGAAGTACGCATTGCCCTGGCCTGTGGCAGCATCCCAGTCCACCGGGCTCCCCTCGACCCAGCCCGTGGTCCCCATGTCCCGATTATGGGTCCACATCCAGCGTGCGACCTCGGAGAGGTCTACCTTGCGGGGCTCCCCGGGGATGCAGAACAGGCGGCCCTCGACGGTAAACTCCGGGCAGGCGAACATGTTCCGGACGGCGTCCTCGATCTTGGTCCGAAGCTTCTTGGCTGCGTCGAGAACGGCCATCCCCTGGATAGTCGTCGTCCGCGAGGCCACGGTGGGTCCGGAGTCGGGAACCCTGGAGGAGTCCACCGGAGCCACTTGGACCAGCCCCACCGGGAGCCCGAGTCCCTCCGCCGCAATCTGGGACAGCACGGTAGTTGCTCCCTGCCCCATCTCCGTTGTGCCCACGGCGAGGGTGACGGACCCATCGGCCTCCAGTTTGAGGTAGGCCCCAGCCTTTTCGAGGATGGGGGCCTTGGCCCCCATCCCCACCCCGTACATCACGGTGGACACGCCCAAGCCGCGGCGTTTGAACCGCTCCCTCTTGTTGAACTGGGCGACCTCTCTCTGTCTGTCCGTCCACCGGCAGAGGTCCCGCGCCTTCTCGATGCACGCGCCGAGCCCCACCGACTCGGCGAGCACCTGTCCGGTTGCTGTCGCGTCGCCCTCGCGGAGGGCGTTCTTCTCCCTCAGGGCGAACGGGTCCATCCCCAACCGCTGGGCGAGTTCGTCCATCTGCGACTCGTGGGCGAAGATCACCTGCGGCGAGCCGAACCCGCGGAACGCCCCGCACGGGACGGTGTTCGTGGCCACGGAATAGGCATCCACCTTCACGTGGGGGATTCGATACGGTCCCGGGGCGTGGACCAGCCCCCGCCACAGGACCGCGCTGGATAGGGTCTGGTACGCCCCCGCGTTGTAGTAGAACTCGACCTCCGCCGCGGTCAGGGTTCCGTCGCGCTTCGCGCCGGTGCGGTAGCGGATGAAGCCGGGGTGGCGCTTGGAGGTGGTAGCGATGTCCTCGGCTCGGTCGAGAACCAGCTTCACCGGCCGGCGTGCCTTCCAGGCGAGGACGGCGGCCATCGCCGCAAGGTGGCTTGGAACGTCCTCCTTTCCCCCGAACCCGCCGCCGGTGGCGGTCTGGACGATCCGCACCTTGGCCATCGGGAGACCGAGGACGTTGGCGACCGCGTTCTGGACGTAGAACGGACACTGTAGCGTGCCGTACACCGTCATCCCGCCGTCTTCGGGGACGGCGATCACGCCCTGAGGCTCGAGGTAGGCGTGCTCTTGGTACCCGACCTCGTACTCCCCCTCGACGATCACCGCGGCCTCCGCAAACCCTTGGCCGACGTCACCGGTGCGGATCACCATGTGGTTGAACACGTTGCCGGTCTCGGCACCAACGGGCAGAGCAACCTGCGGAGACCGTGGCCGGGCGGCTTCCCGGGGATCGAACACCGCCGGCAGATCGGCGTACTCGATGCGTGCCTTGCCTGCTGCCGACTCCGCCGCCTCGCGGGTGTCCGCCGCCAGGAGGGCGATCGGTTCCCCGACGTACCGGACGACGTCCGCGGCAAGGAGGGGCATGTCGCGGTAGATCACGGGCACGATGTTCTCTCCAGAGATATCGTGGGGGGTGGCAACGCATGCAACCTCCGGATGAGCCTCGACTGCTGAGAGGTCCAACGAGACAACCTGGGCGTGGGACCGCGCCGAGCGGATCACCTTCGCGTGGAGCATCCCGGCGAACGTGAGGTCGTCGGCATAGCGGGCCTCTCCGCGGACCTTCCCCTCCGCATCAGGTCGGAGCACACTGGCTCCGACGGCCGGTCCCGGTCTCTGTGCAGCGCGGACTTCGTCTGCCATCGGCTTCTCCTCGGGCGGATTGTAGCCGACAGAGGGTGACCCCTTCCCCCGCGGAAACCGATCAGCCAAGGGTCGTCGCCACACCGCGCCGACGACGATCTGCTAAGGATTGTCAGGCGCTTGACCGACTGCGGAGCAACGCCTATAGTCATCTCCATCCGAATGGGCTGGAATCGCCATGATGTGCTGTCATGGGGCCCCGCACGCGAGCGCCAACCGTCCGCGGAGGTGATGTAGGGAAGGGCAGAATGGGCTTGTATGGTTTTGCTCTTGCGTGGATGTGGAGTGGACGATCGGAGGTGTAGCATGAGAGGGCCATTGATTGTGGTGTTCGTTCTTTTCATGTCAGCGTTCTCGGCGGCGGCTTCGTTTGAGAGCATCAGCTACGCCGACATTGCGGCGGCGACCCTAACGACGGACAGGATCGACGGAAGCGACGGTGTCACGAACCAACTGACCCCGGGCACGATCGTGCTCTACCAGACAAGCGAGGGTCGGTACGGCAAGTTCCAGGTCCTGGAGTACGGGTTCAACCTGAGGATCCAGTGGCACACCTTCCGACCGAACGAGACCCGTCACAGCAGCGGCGAGCTCGTGGTCCGCGGGACGTTCTACTGCGACCTCGACGCAGGGCTGGAGAGCTCGGCATCGGCGGACTTCCAGTGGCGTATGGTCACGGCCACGGAGCGGTACCTGGAGCCGGCCAACGGGGCGAGATTCGCCGTCTACGGTGCGGCACCCCCCCCGGACATCAGCATCTCGACGGACAAAGCGCAGTACGCGCCGGGGGAGACGATCTCCATCACAGTAACGATTCCCGTCTCCTGTGACTACCGTGTGATGGTGAGCCAACCCGATGGAGCCACGGTCCAGTTCATGCCCGACCTGAGCTCGGCGCTGATGAGCGCTCCGGGGTACATGACGATTCACATGACCGGAACCACGGGGACGCAAGCCGGCTTCTACGCCGCCAGCCTTCTCTGCAGCGGTCAGCCTCGCGCTCAGGTACCGTTCTCCGTGGGTCCGGCTGCCGGAGGCGCGGCCGCGGAGATCACCTATGACGACGGGACGGCTGAGACCACACGCGGCTGGACTGTCGCGGGACGGGGCTACGCCGTGAGGTTCACACCACCGGCGAGCGGTGGCACCCTGATCCAGGCGCGGCTCTTCATCAACAGCTTCAGCCCTGGCGGTGCCGGGCCGATCGAGGTCCGAGTGTGGGACGCAAGTCGGAACCTGGTCGACGTACCGATCGTGGTCACTCCGACCCAAACCGGCTGGTTCAGCGTGGATCTCTCTGGCTACGGGTTCACGCCCACGGGGGACTTCTACGTTGGGTACGTTCAGCTTTTGGCAACCGCCCACCCCTGGATCGGTCTGGACACGAGCGGAGGCGAAGGGCGCAGCCACAACATCCCTGACTGGTCGGCGGTGCTTCCCCAAGGGGCGAACATGATGATTCGCGCCGTCCTCTCCGCGTCGCAGGCAGGCCCTCCATCCGCCGGCCCAACCCTGACCACCGACAAGTCGCAGTATGCGCCTGGGGAGACGATCAGGTTCTACATCTTCAACCCCCCAGCCTGCAGCTATGCCATTTCGGTGAGCGCGCCAGGAGGGTTCGTGTCCCCGTTCACTCCCGATTACCTGATGTCCTCGATCAATGCTGCGGGAGAGGTAGGGGTGACGATGGTGGGTGTCACAGGGACGGAACCGGGAGTCCACACGGCATCGCTCTACTGCGAGACCCAAGTGGGGCTGCCGTTCGCACTCGCCCAGACGCAGTTCACGGTCGCGGGTGGCGGCGCAGGACTGCCTGGAGGGGCCAGCATCTCAACCAACAAGCAGCAGTACGCACTGGGCGAGACAATCGTGTTCACCGTCTCGTCGAGCGTGCTCTGCTCGGCGCTCGTCCGCGTGGAGAAGCCGGATGGCTCCTCCACGACCCAGGTCCTGGGCACGCTTCTGCCGGGGCAGACCGTGAACTTCGCGGGGTTGGCGGGCACGCCCCTCGGGCTGCGCACTGTGTTGCTGTACTGCGGAGGCACCCTAGTTGCCCAGACCACGTTCAGCGTGGGGACGAGCGGAGGGGGACAGATCCCGCCGCCTTCAGGTCAAGCCACGCTCCAGGTCAACTCAACGCCATCGGGTGCGCAGGTGTACGTTGACGGGGCGTACAAGGGCGTCACGCCGCTCAGTCTGCCGGTGGCGGCGGGGACCCACACCGTGACCGTGAGGCTGCCAGGCTACCCGGATGCCACGAAGTCGGTGACCGTCCAGGCCGGAACCGTGCACACCGTCACCGCCTGGTTTGGCCAGCCATGATGGGGGAGAAGTCGGTGCAGGTCTCACGCTGACCCAACGCCACCAGCGGCCAAGACATGTAGTCGAAGGGGGGGGCATCCTCAGGGTGCCCTCCTTGTTCGTTGGGTGCAGTCCTCCCACCCATCTCAACGCGGGGATGGGGTTGACACACGTCCGCTGACTGGCGAACCTCATTGCTGTGATCAGGATCCGTAGAAGCCTTCTCGCCCTTCTTCTCGGCGTGGCCCCGCTCGCCGTGGCGTCCACTTCACAGCTGACGATGGACGTGCGCCGTTCCCCCTTCGCGGTAGCCTGTTCGTACGACGAAGGAGCCCTCGTCTCGCTGGCCGCGACGGGCCAGTCGGCGCTGTATCTGAACGGTTGGGCGGGCCGCGTGTACCTCGTGGGCGTGCCCCACGTGGCCGAAGACGAAGACGGGACCCGACTGACTTACCGCACCTCCGACGGCCGCACAGCTCACGTAGAGCTGAGGTCAGTCGAGGAGGGTGCAATCCAGATCAGGTTCCACGTCGAGGGGAAGGCCCGTTGGGAGCGGCTGGGGGTCACCCTGGGCGTGACAGAGAGCGAGGGGTTCTACGGGCTCATGGAGCGCCCGGTCCAGGGGATCCTCCACGAGTTCTTTCCGCCGCGCGAGGCGGGGTTCAACCTCCGCGGGCAGGAGGTCTGGCTGTACGTCCTCCCCACCCACGCCCTGTACAGCCCGTTCTTCGTCTCCTCCCGCGGGTGGGGGCTCTATGTGGAGAGCTCGTGGCCGGGGGTCTACCGGTTCGGCCGGGACGGCTGGGGCCAATCCACACCCACCCAGGTCACGATCGAGTACGAAGGGCCGGAGCTCGTGTTCCGGGTCTTCGCCGGGGAGACGCCCTTGGAGGTCGTGGAGCGGTACAGCCGGACGGTGGGGACGACGGTCCTCCCCCCGGAGTGGGCGTTCGGCCCGTGGCGGTGGCGGGACGAGGCGTGGAATCTCTCGGCGTTTTTCGACGGGACGCCGAACACGAGCCCGTTCAACTCGATGGTCGTGGAGGACATCCTGATGATGGACGCCCTCGGTATCCCTTGCTCCGTCTACGTTCTCGATCGGCCGTGGGCGGGCGGCACGCTGGGGTACGCGGACCTCGCGTTCGATCCCGAGCGGTTCCCCAACGCTCCGGAGC
>DYGJ01000105.1 GCA_020724765.1 Thermotoga sp.
CGGGGCAAGCGGCGGCCTTTCGAGGCGCCCTCAATCGATACCGCGAGGCTGCCAGGATCGCGAGCGTGCTACAGAACCACGTGTCGTCGGCATCCGGCACCACATGCCTTCAGACCTACCTGGCCCAGGATGCGGGGCCGGTCTCGCGGCCTGACCTCCCCGCCTACGAAGACGGGACCCTGCCGACGTGGACGGACGTGTTCGTCCAGGGATGGCTCGATGCTACCTTCGAGTTTTCGTCGAATCTGGCACGGGCGGTGGAGGCTACGCGCAGCGCTGGGGACAGCTATCTTTCGGGCAAGGGCCAGATTCCGGAGCAAGTCTCCACGCAATGGAACGGCGAACACGACTCGGTGGCCGCGGCCGCGCGGCTTCTCGGCTATGGCGCGCTCCGTCCCGCCCAACTGGCGTACGATACGCCGATACCCACCTGCAATGGCGCCCGTGATCTCGCTTCCAAGCTTCGATTCGACGTCATGCCGGTTTGCCCGGCGTTGGGAACGAAGGCAGGGCTTCGCAACGCCGTAGACGCCATTCGTGACCTTCGCATCTCGCCGGACTCCGACACGCTCGACGAAGACATCGTTGATGCCTATGTCGCGGACATCGCGCAGATGACCCCGATGTCCGGGTCTCCCCGCAGCCTGACCCCGTCCCAGGTGTTCAATCAGCTCGGGATCACGAAAGCCGACGTGTCGCTCGCGAAGAACTACCTGTGCGCTGAAGCATCGACCTTCGGGAAGACATTTACCCCCGCGGGATTGGTACATGGCGTCGAGCGCTTCGACGGGGTCGGTGCCCCGATTCTGCCGCCTCCGCCCGAGGCGATCGCGACCCACTTCCTCGGCGCCATGGATACCGGCACCGCCGTGTCTTTGGAGCACGGCGAATACGCAGAAAGCGGCGCGATCCGGGCCCTCGACAGGATGAAGCACCAGAGCGCAAAACTGCGCGGGACGCCCGGGATCGACTCCCATCTGCAGCCCAAGCTGCTCGCATCCCTCGAGGACGCGGGGCGGATGTTGCGAGCCCAGGTCGGGACCCAGCGCCTGGAGTACCGTGTGAGCCAATACTCCGACCCGGGTACCGGCCAGGTTGGGTCGGTGCGCATCCAAGTCCATGGCGCGCAGCGCGACGAGCAGTTCTATGCAGTACATGGGATGGGCGCGCTCAAGTGTGTACTTACCGGAAGCGTCGATGGTGCCCCGTGCGATCCGCAAGACTACATCATTCCGCTCGATGCAGCCCGCACCCCGCTCGGGCCGGAGATGCTCGACCTGTCCGGGGAGACCATCGTGCAAACCGTGCAGGCTGCCGCCCGTTTTCCTGGCGGATCGACATCAGACCCCATCGTGGACCGGGAGGCCATCTACGTGGTCAGGACGCGGGGGGAAGAGCGCAAAGTGATGGGAGGGGTCCTTCCCACTCCTGGCGCGCAGGTTGTCGAGGGGCCAAACTGGACCCGGGTCGTGCTGGAGCCGGCCGGAGGCTCGTTGAAGGCGGCGCTGGCCGAAATTGCGACAGCGAGCAGGAACGATTGCTCGAAGCCTGAACGCATGTGTGGAAGTTTGTCTGCAAACTTGTGGCCGCCGCTCGAGTCGGAGATCAACGGGCAACCTACGGACCGGGGCTACGAGCAGTCCTACGTTCACTACCTGCAAATGGCGCGTGCTGCCGCCGACGAGGCGGACCGGCGTGGCCTCGAATTGCTACACTCCGGGCTCATGCTCGATGAGAGGGCGGAGCAGGCGGAAGCCGCGCTGGTGGAGTTGTGTGGAGCGAGCGCTTCGGGTGGAGATGCCTGCGGGAGCGTCTCGGGTGAGATGGAGCCGTTTGCCACCCTCGGAGACCGCCAGGCATGCCTCTGGGATGTGGACGGGGTCCGGTGCGCGTGTCCTGTGCAATCCGTCAACGGTGTGTGCCCTGTGCTTTGTCCGATCCAGCTGCCAGCGGGGGAGCACTACGATTCGGCTGCAAGCTTGGGGACGAGGTGTGAGGCCTTGCTTGGGGAACAAATAGCTCGATACGGTGAGGTGCCGGGTGCGACGGTCGTGCCGATCCCGGTGCTCACAACGTTGGGGTTTGCCAAGAGCCACGAGTTTCCGCCGCCAGGAGCTTGCGAAGCGTTCGACAAACTCCGGCGCGACGATTTCGCGTCGCACGAGGCGCGGGTTGCCTTCATCGTCCACGAGCTTGCCCCAGCATGGACCGACCAGCGTGTGGCGGATCTCGCGCGACTCATCGTGTACGAGGAGCATATGTTCGACAACTACGTGCTTCGCTTCGGCGATAGGGTGGTGTTCGACACCAGGCGAAAGTTGCGCCCATCTCCCAATGAAGACCAGATGCCTCCGTGCGTGGCTATCTCGGAGGAGGACCGTACAGGGGCGACCTTCTGGGAGAGTGAGGTAGACTGCTTCGTGTCCGGGAACAACTGCGCCGAGGAAGGCGTGGGACAGGACGGATGCCCAGCGAACAACCCCACGCTGATGCAGTTCAGCATGGACACGGAAGAAGACGCGTTGCGGGCGCGGTGGCGGTGGGGGTTCGGTCACCTGAGGCGGTCAGTTGCGACGTTGGGGGTAATCTCTGGGGAATTGGACGGAATGATGCACTTGGCGAGGCTCAACCAGGCCGTGCGTCAGGGCTGGAAAGGGAGCCCCAGCTATCTTGGTCCTGTGCACCACAAGCTCAAAGGCACCTGCCCTGTGGACCCCGACGGCCTACTTCCCACTTGGGTTCGCGTGTGCGACCCGTGGGAGGACGGCGAGGGACCCAAGGCCCACTGCGTGCTTGCGGACCGCAGCGACAGCGACTTGGCAGCGTGGCCGATCGCGCAGGCACTCGGGCACCCGGTCAACCGGAGCGGATTCCTTCGGAACGCCATACCCGACGAAACGAACTGGAGCTTCCCCATGCACCCCGCGGCCGACCCGGCCAAGTCCGCGCTGCCGTATCCGGCTGGCATCGACCCGCAGTTCGTATACTGCGGCGCGCCGGGGCCGGGTGCGAGTGCTGACGCGTCGACCTGGGAGAATCAGAACGAGGTCTGGGATGGGCGGAGCAGCGGGTTCATTGGCTCAACGCTCACCTGGCCGTGCGAGTTCCGGTCACCGCAGGCGGAGTATCGCGCGGCCTTGAGCGAGATGTGGCATCCGCCGGACGCCTCCCTGTGCAATCCGGCAGCGAGCGGCGAGGTTCCGCTGAAATCTGCCATCTGGCGCGCGTTCTGCTCTCCACCCCGGCACGCGCTCATTACGGACCAAGAGGCTCTGCTGACCCGAGGTGAGCTGAAACACGAAGGGAACGTCCAGTTCCTCGATGGGGCAACGCTTGCCAAGTGGATCTGGGCGTCGCAAGAGCAGCTTCACTTCAGCCAGCACCTCTACGACCAGAGCAGCCGGTCGGTGATGGCGGCCGAGCGTCCGCCGTTCCAGTACCCGGTTACTGCCTGGAACATCGTCGATGCGATGGAGCTTGCCTGCCATGCGTCGAGCGTGCGCCGCGCGTCATCGATGGACTGCAAGACGTTCGACCCCAAATCCCCGGCGGCGGCCCAGCTGAGCTTGTCGGAGATGTCGTCGCTTATCGCGTGTTACGGCAACTGGATGAAGGAAGTGGCCGGCAAGACCATCGTAGGGCCCCTGCCGAAAGAGGTTGTGCAGTCGGCGCAGAGCAACGCTCCGCTCGATGGGATGACCGGAATCGGCGGCTCGAACCTGGAAGCCATGGTGGCGCAACACGCAGCGCTCTCGTCGATAGCGATGGACTTCGATCATGTGGGGGACCGGTACGTCCGGCTCTCGCTGCTGTTGAAGGAGCTGGAGTCCCTCGATCGCCAAGAACAAGCCGAAGAGGAGAAGGCTCACGCCTCGAAGCTCGCCGAGTCGTTCCAAACGATGGCCTCGAGTATCCAAATCATGGCCCAGTCCATCGATGGTTCACCAGCGGCTCCCGCGAAAGCGGCTATGGGGGCCGCGGCCTTTGAGGCAGCGCAGCAGGGTCTGACACAGTCTCTGCTGGCGATTTCCGCCAGCTTGGAGTCGACGAAGGAAGGTCTCGAACAGCAACGACTGCACGTCGTCGGTTCCGCGATGGGGGAGGTCTCCCAAGCAAAGGACTCCTCCCGGGCGCTCAGCACTCACATCAATGACCTCATCAACGCGTCGGCGAGTCTGGAACAAACCCGGCTCAAGGCGGACCAAGCGGCTGCACGGATTACGTTTCAGGACTTCGTCAACGGACAGCCGGTGCACGTGAATACCGTCATGCGTCGGACCTACAACACGAACCTGCTCCGCTACGAAGAAGCCCTTGCGAGAGCCCGGCGTCTGGCCTTCATCGCGAAACGAGCGATCGAGCTTCGCTTCGGGGTGGATATGGCAACCATGGGGCAAGACATGGTTCTGGTCGACCCGCCCAAGGAGTGGGCCGCGGACGTGTGCACCATGAAAGGGATCGACTACGCGGTGATCCGCGACGGAAAGGACAACGAGTCGCAGTTCGAATTTGGCAGCGAAGTTCCTCCGGGCGACCACTTCGCCGACGAGTTCATCGGGGACTACGTTTCCCAGTTGGAGGACTTCGTCGCGAGCTATCCCTTCGACTTTCCGCTCAAGGACGGCGACGATACCGCCGTGCTGTCCCTCGCGGAGGACATCTATCGGTTGACGGCCTCGTGCGTGCGCCCTTCGGTCAACCTGCTCTACTTCTCGACGGAGTTCGACAGGCGAGACACGGACTTCGTCGAAGACCAAACGCGCGGGTGGTTCGTGCATGGGTGTGAGCAGCCTCCCGCGCCGGAGGATGGGGGCACTGAGCCCTTCGAATGGGCGGGATGCGTTGTGGCGACGCCCGTTGCCGCACCGGAACCTGTGGTCTCTGATGGGGGCGTCCTGAATTCGCCACTGCCCGAGGGCGCGGTGGCCTATCTGGTCGGTAACCGACCGTGCCAATCTGGCTCCCCTGGGGTTCCCGGTGATCCGGAGGTTTCGTGCCCGGATGGGTTCGGGGAGCGCGCGGCGGGCGCGTTGGCACAGCGTCTGCCCACGCTGGATGCGGGGGCCTATCAACTGTCCTTGTACATCAGCGAGGCTGCTTCGGCAGCGCCGTATTCGGGCGGCAATCAGGCAGCCGCACGGATTGTGCGGGAAAGAGACGACGTGGAGGTGGCCAGGGCCGAGGGAGTTCCTGGTTCCTGGGCCCGTGTCTCCCTTGGTTTCTTCGCGGATCAGGGGGAACGGTACCGGGTCGAGATCCTGCCGTCGACGGTGGACGTTGTGCTTGATACAAGTTCCGACGCAGGCCCGGATGTGTGGCCCGGTCTGCTCGTGTCCGCGGCCCAGGTGGAACGCGTGGCGGTGCAAAGCTCAGGAGGAGCTGAGCCTTCCAGCTGGGAGTACACGGACGTGAACCAGGTCGCCGTCCAGCCCGTGTGTCACGAGCGCGTTGGGCCGGAGCTGCGCAACCGGTTCCGGCGTAGGTGCATGCAGGTCTGTCCGGAAGGCATCAAGGAAAGCTGTGAGGGCTCCCCTTCCGCGACGTCTGCGCCTCAGGTGTGCTTCTATGAGTCGACGTTCAGCATCGGACTCGAGGACGTGGAGAGCGGTCGGCTGATTCCCAGCGGCCAGCTCGCCATAGGCAACTTCAATCTCCGTCACAACCGAGTAGGCGTGAATCTGGTCGGCACGAACGTGACGTCGTGCGACAGCGTGCAGGGAGCGTCGTGCTACGGCAACGGGTTCGGGCAGTACACGCTGATCCACAGCGGCGACACGCAGATCCGAAACCACGAAGGCGGAACGCTGGACGTCCACATGGACCCGGGCTTCATCGAGCATGGCAAGGGCCTTGCGGCCGAGCGGACCGTCACCAACCCCCCTTCGTCCGCCGACATGAGCGCGCTCGAAGCGTACATGAAGGAAGAATTCAAGGGACGACCGTTGCAGGGGATGTACACGCTCCGCATATGGGACACTCCGACCCTGAAGTGGCACCAGGTGGAGGACGTGCAATTGGTGTGGAAGTACCACTACTGGACGCGATTCAAGCACTGACTGGGTGGAACGGCGGGCCCGGCGTGCTGCCGGGCGCCGCGCCTCCAATCCGACCAACGGGTAAGCTCATGGCATGCTCCAGGGATGTACGATGTCCGCGCTGTGTCTCCGCAGGCTCGAGCCCCCGCACGAGGGGGCGAGGACGTACCAGTTCGAGGTGGCCGGACCGACCGATCGCGCAGTCCTTCCTCGCGGGCAGGCTCAGCAGTCTGCTCGCGGGGTTTGGGGTGCTGCTATTTCCGGGCCTGCATGCCGGGTGCGAACCTGCCAAC
>DYGJ01000106.1:0-1089 GCA_020724765.1 Thermotoga sp.
TCGGAAGATCCGCGAGACGACTGCGCGGAGACTCCGCCTGCTCAGAGACGGCGAAGACATCCGGCCCACGATCCCTGGGGAGGTCGTGGTCATCTCAGACGTCCGGACCCACGCCGCGGGGTCGGGCGGACAACCTGGTACCGACCGCGTAGATGTAGTGGCCCGGTTGATCAGCATACAAGGACGTGTACATCATGCCTTCCCCGTAACCGGTGCGCTCTGCACGGCAGCTGCAGCGGGCATAGCTGGCACTCTGGTCAGCAGGGTCGCGAAACCGGGACTCCCCGGGCGCGTGATCATCGCACATCCCAAGGGGGCAATTGAGGTTGGAGTGGAGGCTGGCGAGGCCGGCAAAGAGTACCACGTAAAGGTGCTCAGTATCGACCGAACAGCGCGCCGGCTGATGGATGGATTTGCATACTTCGGCGATCAGTTGCACAGGAGAGGAGAGCCGGACATGGCGAGCTCATCGCGCTGACAGCGGCGAAGCTTCTGCCGCAGCAAGCCGCGGGCATCATGCGATGCGTAGGGAGGTGATGAGTGGAACACAAGAGGAGCAGAGCGTTGTCGCTTGGGCGAGGGACGCTTCGCAGCACGGCGTAGTTCCAGGCAGAGCATACGGGAAAAGGGGGTAGTCATGCGCAACAGGTGGCTCTCTATGATCAGGCGAACCGTGATGGGCTTGGCGGTTGGGGCCGTCGTGTGCCTGACGGTCTCTGGCCAGAATACGCAGCGGCCGCTCCACGGCGGAACGCTGCGGGTGGGTACGGCTGAAGAGATAGCGGTCTGGGATGTGCATCGGTCGACCTCCGTGCTCATAAGGAAGTTCGCCGCTCATATCTTCGAGAAGCTGTTCACGGAGGGCAGCGACTACAGCGTAAAGGAGGAACTCGCCGACTCCTACACGCTGAGTACCGATGGATTGGTCTACACGATCAGGCTTCGGCGCGGTGTGCTCTTTCACAACGGAGAGGAGATGACCGCCGATGACGTAGTTGCCTCGCTGAACCACTGGGGAGCATATGGCCCAATGGGAAGCATGGTCTACGCTCATGTCGCATCGGTCAGCGCACTTGACCGTTACACTGT
>DYGJ01000106.1:1099-6198 GCA_020724765.1 Thermotoga sp.
CTGAAGGATGAGTTCGGATTCCTTCTCTCTGCTTTGGCGACGAGCAGACAGGGAGCGTTCATCTACCCGAAGGCAGTCCTCGAGAGGCTGGCGACGACGAAGACCCAGATCACCCCGACAGCCACCGACCTGATCGGTACGGGCCCCTACAGGTTCGTTGAGTTCAGGCCGGACAGCTTCACGCGCATAGCGCGCTTCGACGAGTATGTGCCCCGCGACGAGGCTCCGGATGGCTATGGTGGGAGAAAGGTGGCCTACTTTGACGAGATCTTGTTTGTACCGGTACTGGATCCCACAGTCCGTGCCATCGCCCTTGAGACCGGGGAAATCGACTTCGCCATGGACCTCTCGGTCGTCGACTACGAGCGACTGAGCGGGTTGCCTGGAGTCGTGGCCCTCAAGGGAGAACCCAAGTACGCGCAGTTCGTGTTCAATATGGGAAAGGGGACCCTGGCAGACAACGCAAAACTCAGGCAGGCGATGCTGGCCGCCCTCGATTTCGACGAGATGGCGCTCGCAGCGATTGGGAGCAGCGAGTTCTATCGAATAGACGGGTCCATGATGTGGAAGGAGACCGTGTGGTGGACCGATGTGGGGACTGAAGTGTACAACGAGGCCAGTACAGAGAAGGCTCGCGCTCTGCTAAAGGAAGCCGGCTACAATGGAGAGAGGGTGCGAGTTGTGTCCTCGCTCGGGTATCCGGTCCTGTATGATGTTGCTGTCGTTGCTGTCGGGCAGTGGCGAAAGGTTGGCATCAACATCGAGCACAGGGCACTTGAGTGGGGAGATGCCGACCGAGTCAGAAGAGATCCGAATCTCTGGGAGGTCTCGGTTGGACAGGCTACATACAGGACTGATCCTGCTCTGTTCACTGTGATCTGGAATACGTTCTGGAACGGCTGGATTGACCCGTACAAGGACGACTTGGTCCAGAGGATGGTGAGCGTCTCCACCCAAGAGCCCCGGTTTGAGCTCTGGGAGGAGTTCCATGCCTACTACTACGAGCAAGTCCCCTTCATCCGGGCCTTCGACTACTTCACCCTGAGTGCGATGAAGGGCTACGTCAAGGGTTATCTGACTTCCGCTGGAGAACCACGGATGGCTGATGAGTTCTTCTGGAACGTCTGGTTCGAGAAGGGATGACACCTGGGAGGGGCAGATGCAAGCCGTGGAGTGGCTTCTTCTGTCCCTTCCCATGCACTGGTGACTGAGCGCCGAGGGCTCACTATCACCCGGCGGGGTCCCTTGCGCTCTGGGAGGAGAGAGATGGGCAGATCAGAAGTTGTGCTAGTCGCTGTAGGAGACGTCCACCCGGACCGGCCGGAGCCAGAGACGCTCTTCGACCTGGTCGCTGCGGAGATCAGGTCGGGCGACCTGGCCTTCTGCGCTCTGGAATGCTTGCTGTCGGAGAAGGGAGTTCTTCGACAGGATAAGGCGAACCCGATACATCGAGTAGCTCCGAGTAATGTCAGGAGTCTTGAGTCAGCAGGCTTCAATGTTGTGTCTTTCGCTGGCAACAACGCCCTTGACTACGGACCTGAGGCTTTTCTCGACACCATAGACCTTCTGCGAAATCACCAGATGGCTGTAGTTGGGGTTGGGAAGAATCTTCGCCAGGCTCGGAGCCCGGTGGTTGTCAACGTCAACGGAACTCGGATCGCATTCGTCTCGCACTGTTCCATACTCCCCAAGGGCTATGACGCCACGGACAAGCGACCCGGCGTTGCACCACTCAAGGTAAGGACCTTCTACGAGCCCTTGGAGAACATCTACTACGAACAGCCCGGGACGCCGTGCCGGACAATCACAGTGCCGGATCCGGATGACCTGGAAGCAGTGATTGCGAGCGTGCGGGAGGCGAGGGGTCTGGCAGATGTCGTCGTGGCATCGTTCCACTGGGGAGTTCATTGGGTCTACGATCTGGCCACGTATCTTCCCGAGGTAGCCTATGCCGCCATCGATGCGGGAGCAGATCTTGTGCTCGGCCACCATCCCCATTGCCTCCAGGCCATCGATGTGTACAAGGGGAAGGCGATCTTCTACAGCCTCGGCAACTTTGACTTTGAGACGACGAATCCGGCAAGAGACGCCTCAGCGTCACTCTCTGCCTATGGATTCGTCGGCGAGAGGACGAAGTCAGTCTACCACCCCCCCCACACGCGCCAGTGCATCATGGCGAAGTGCTTGATAGTCGGGGGACGTGTCGAAGGTGTGACCTTTCAGCCCTCGATCATGGGAAACAGAGAGAAGCCAGAGCTTCTGAAAAGCAACGATCCGCGGTTCACCACCATCTTCGAGCTCATGTCCGATCTGTCTGAGGAGTTGGGGACAAGCCTGGTCAGAGAGGAGGATACGATCAGGGTGGCTCTGGAGAAGAAACGAGACTGCGACGCCCGCAAGGTGATCAGGCAGCGGAAGATCTCGTATCCGCATCTGCGCCGCCTACCCTACGTGCAGGACCATTAGCCGGCGTATGCCAGACAGAATGGGAACATGCTGGGGTCCTGCGCTGCATGAGGTCTCTCAGGTAGCGCTCGAGGCCAGCCAGGCCCGTGCCGGCCTGGCTGGCCGCTGCAAGAATAAGAAGAGGAGCAGTCCGATCAGCGGGCACCCCAGGGTCGCCGTATGGCAGGGGGGTAGGAGGCGGTGCGACCTCGAGGTGACGCCACAGCAGGAGACGCGTCGAGGGTTCGTCGCCATGCTTCATCACGCGCGCATGCACAGCCCCTCTGGGTTGATAGACGGTGGTGATGGAAGATACCGATCAGATAGAGACCGAGATCAAGTGGCGGAGGCTCAGTGGGAGCGTATATAGCGCGCAGGCTGATCGGTCTCGCCGCGATCCTTGTTGTGGTCGGGTTTATGGCGTTCCTGTTGGTACATCTCACTCCCGGGGATCCCGCTGCTATCATGCTGGGACCAGAGGCAACTTCCCAGGACATCGCCAGGCTCCGAGGCGAACTTGGTCTTGATAGTCCTCTGCATGTGCAGCTCTGCACGTGGTTCTTGCGCGCCCTTCATGGGGATTTCGGGAAGTCATACTACTACGGCACTGCAGTGAGCCGCGAGTTCCTCGGGCGTCTCGAGCCAACACTTCTGCTGACGGCGCTCGCAGTCATAGTGGCGGTAGTCACCGGTATTCCCTTGGGCATCCTAGCTGCGCTGCGACACAACTCCATCATTGACCAGGCAAGCATGACGCTCGCCGTTGTCGGCGTCTCGATGCCCCAGTTCTGGTTGGCCCTGAATCTGATTCTGCTGTTCTCAGTCAGATACGGATGGCTGCCTGCAACCGGCTACACGTTTGTCAGAGATGGGATCTGCAGTACGCTCAGGTACTTAGCGCTACCTGCTCTTGCGCTGGGCTTGGGTCAAGCAGCTCTCATAGCGAGGATGACGAGAGCGAGTCTTCTTGAGGTGATGCGATCTGACTACGTCCGAACAGCAAGGGCGAAGGGGGTGCGCCAGTGCCGCGTAATCCTACTCCATGCGCTTCGGAACACGGCGGTGGATATACTGACCATCGTCGGTCTGTCCATCATCATCTGCATTAGCGGAGTGTTCGTTATCGAAATCCTGTTCTCGCTTCCCGGTGTGGGGAGGCTTGTCGTTGGTGCGGTCCGTAGGAGGGATTTCCCGGTCATCCAGGGCGCTCTTGTCTACATAGGTGGTTTCATCGCGCTAGTGAACCTGGCCGTTGACCTTCTCTATGCATGGATGGATCCGCGCGTGAGGCTCTCCTAGACTATCTCGCACACACCAGGGCTACACCCGCCGACCCGCCGGGGGTACACCGAGACTAAGGGGGCACAAGTGAGTAACGCCCAACACGGAACGGCCCTATGAGACGAGCTCTCAGACGGCCGAATTTTGTCGTCGGTGCCTTCATGGTACTGGTGATCATCTTTGTGGGCGCCCTGGCCCCCAGCATTGCCCCGTACGATCCTGATCGGCTGAATGTGAGGGAAAGGCTTGCCCCGCCGAGTGTCAAGCATCCATTCGGAACGGATCATTTCGGCCGCGACCTGCTTAGCCGCGTGCTCTTCGGAGCGCGAACAAGCCTGGCAGTAGGCGGGATTGTGGCGATCACAAGCCTCGCCGCCGGCGCTGTGATCGGTTGCCTTGCCGGGTACTTCGGAGGAATGACTGATCTAATCGTGATGAGGATCATGGATGCGTGGATGGTGTTCCCCGCTATGCTGCTTGCGATGGCGCTGCTGGCCGCGTTCGGTCCGACAGCGGCAAACGTCGTCTTGGCTCTCTCGATCGTCTATACGCCTCGGACTGCGCGTGTCGTCCGCGCGGCAGTCCTCAGGACGCGCGACGAGACCTACGTAGAGGCAGCGAGAGCTATTGGCTGCTCACCGACGCGCGTGCTGAGAAAGACAATCATCCCGAATGTACGCTCCCAAATGGTGGTACAAGCCAGCTTCACGTTCGCCTACGCCGTCCTTGTCGAAGCAGCTCTGACCTTCCTGGGAGTCGGCGCTCCGCCTGAGGTGCAGAGCCTGGGAGCGCTCTTGGATCAGGGGCGCCCGTACCTGCGTCAGGCCCCTTGGTACATGCTCTTCCCGGGGCTGACGGCTACATGGACGATCGTCGGCCTCAACCTCTTGGGAGATGGACTCAGAGACACTTGGGATCCCAAGTTGACGGATGCCTAGAACAGGTAACGGCCTCGTGGAGCCGCATAACACCTGCGGATTCGCCTCCCGCGCTCTCTGTCTCCTCGGATCACAGCAATGACCTCATCGAGGAGCAGAGGGCAACGCGGCTGTAGTGGGCCAGGAGATCGTCACCACCCCTGAGGGCCCAGTCGGCACTGACCCGATCCACAGCAGGGGCGGGAAGAGCGCGAACTCGTCGGGTCGATCGTACCCCAGCTCCTGCAGCACCCGGAACGGCGGTCTCCCGCCCATCCCCTCCTCGTAATGCGGCCGCTCCAGGTTGTAGGAGTACACCGACCCGGCAGTCCTATTCAGTATCCCCGCTTCCGTGCACACCTTGTCCGGGAACGGCAGGCAGAACTCATCGTCATCCCTGTGGCAGGATCGCTCCACCCGGCCGTTGTGCTCCTTCCTCCAGCGGTAACCGGCCAC